>LUOR01000070.1 GCA_001626925.1 Moraxellaceae bacterium REDSEA-S32_B1 | reverse complement strand
TAGCCTCAGAAATATGTGAACGCTTACAATACTTGTTTAAACCAGTCATAGCCTAACTTTAACACCTTTTGATTTGTGGTAAAGTTATCTAGACCCTATATAATTATGTCCATGACACATTGCGAAGTGTAAAGTGATCTATTAGGATCGTAAATGTTGCTTAAAGGTGAATAGCTCATAAAACTTTATTCAAACTTTGCTACAGAATAGAAGTATCAGAAAAAGGGAAAGATGATGAAATTTGAAGAATATATACAATATGATGCGCTTGGTCTTGCTGAACTGGTTCAGTCAAAGCAAATACAAGCCAGTGAACTTCTAGAAATCGCCATCAATCGTGCCGAAAAAGTAAACCCTAAAATCAATGCGATTATCACGCCGATGTATGATCGAGCTCGGAACAAGGCAAACTCAATGCCTTCTGGGATATTTTCAGGTGTACCCTTTCTTGCCAAAGACTTATTCCAAGAGTATGCAGGTGTCCCTGCTAGCTGTGGTAGTAACGCTTATATTCGTCAGCAATACACACCAAAAGAAAATTCAGAAATCGTCAACCGCTGGGAAAATGCAGGTGTACTCAGCTTTGGGCTGACCAATACGCCTGAGCTTGGTATCAAAGGCGTGACCGAACCTGTCGCTTGGGGTGCATGCAAAAATCCGTGGCATCTCAAACACAATAGTGGTGGCTCATCAGGCGGTTCTGCGTCAGCCGTTGCCGCTGGAATTACACCGATTGCAGGTGCAAACGATGGCGGTGGTTCGATTCGTATTCCTGCGTCGTATTGTGGATTATTCGGACTTAAGCCAAGTCGCGGGCGCACGCCGTGGGGGCCGAATCGCAGTGAACTGATGCACGGCGCAGCGACACAGCATGTCTTGACCAAATCTGTACGTGATAGTGCAGCGATGCTTGATGTGATTCACGGCTTTGAAACTAGCTCGCTGTTTCGCCTACCTGATCCTGAACAAAGCTATTTAGAATTGATTCAACGCCCTCCTCAACCGTTAAAAATTGCGTATTCAACCGTTTCACCTGTGGGCACTAAAGTGTCTAAAGATGCGATAAACGCCATCAAACAAACGGTAAAACTATTAGAATCGCTTGGACATCAAGTGGTTGAAGATCAACCAAACATCAACGGTACACAGCTCGCCAAAGACTTTGTTACCACATGGTTTAGTCAGTGTGCGCATAATCTTTATCAAACCAAACTTGATCTTGGCAAAGGCATTCGTGACAGTGATTTTGAACTTGATACACGTGTCATTGCAGCTTTCGGTGCCAATACCTCAGCTGTAGACTATATTCACAATCTGCAAAATTGGGGAAAATACGTCACGGCAACGAATCATTTCTTCAATCGCTATGACCTCTATCTTGTACCAAGCACAGCAACGGTTGCCCCGAAAAATGGCGAAGTAGCGACACCAAGTTGGCAAAAACCTATTCTCAAAACCTTGCTGACTTTAGGAAAAGCCGATTGGCTAGCTCAAGGCGCACTGATGGAACAACTGATTAAAGATAACCTGAAATGGGTGCCATTTACTCAACTTGCCAACATCACTGGCTTACCGGCCATGTCCGTACCCTTGTATTGGAATAAGCACAATCTGCCTTTAGGCTCACAATTTATTGCGCCATTTGCACGAGAAGATCGCTTATTACAATTGGCGCATCAATTAGAAATGGCACAACCATGGATGCCGAATTATCAAAATATTGTGGTGTAATTTATCGTTCTAAGCATAACCATGTTTTGCAGATTTTAACTTTCTTGAATTTGAAAATACGCATCAAAACGAATTGCATCACCCTGCCATTGATGGTCGGGTGTTTGCCCATCTAAAAATGTCGCATGTTTTGGACGTTTCACAATCACCCGTTTGACTTTGGCTTTAGCAAGGTCAAGCAAAGGATCGCCCAAATCCATTTCGCCATCTTCTGGTAACAGCAAGTGCAATAATTGCATTTGCTTTTTCACTTGGGCTTGTTTTTTCTCTGATTTTTGATTGTGATCTCGTGCAGGAAACATTGGATCGAGGTAAATCACATCGGCTTGATCTTGTGCAATTTCAGTCAAATAGTGCGCTGAATCTTGATGAATTACGGAAATTCTTTGCGCAATATTGGCTAAATAATCATGCCCTTCCGCCTGTTTTTTTGCAGATTCAAGCAAAGCAAAAAGGATTGGATGACGCTCAAGCAAGATGACTTCTGCACCAAGCGAAGCCATCAACAAACTATCATGCCCAAGCCCTGCGGTTGCATCAATTATTTTTATTGATTGATTGAGCTGCGGTTTAATCTGACATGCCCGAGCGATCAGTTCATTCTTGGGATTGGCTCGTTTGAGTCGTGGTACTTCATCTTGCCATGCAGGTTGCATTTTCATGCCATTTGCAGTGAGCCAAAGTCCATCTTCATCGACCATGAGTGCTAAGTCGGGATGTAATTTTAAAAACTTATTATTGATCTTTTCAGCTTCGATCAACTGACTTTGTACTGCCAAATCTGCAAGCCGAGTTTGCCAATAGTGTGCATTCTCAACTTGCTCCGTCGTGTAATAAATCAACCACATCGTTGAATCTGACTTCGGCAGTTGATCGTTCGCAGACATCTTGCTTACCAAAGTTTCCAACCTGTCAACGCAAATAATAAAATGATCAAACCTGACGCAATGCGATACCATGCAAAGATCATACATCCAATCGGTTGTGCCTTGCAACACATGGCGACTTTGCCAGCCATCAAGTAATCCCGCACCAACAATCACAGGAATACCGAGGAAAAATGAAAACTCCGTCGCTGCTTTACGAGATAGACCGAGCATCATGCCACCAATAATGGTCGCTCCTGAACGTGATGTGCCGGGAATCAGCGATAAGACTTGGATTAAACCAATATAAATCGCTTGTTTATAGGTAATATTTTCAACTTCAGGTGCATTGATCGCACGTGGATTTTTCTCCACCCACCAAATAATTAAACCGCCGACGATTAGACCAATCGCCACAGTAATGTCATTAAACAACACATCTTTAACCCATTGCCCAAAGGTGAGCCCCATGAGAATGATGGGAATGGATGCCAAAATCAATCCTAGACCTAAGCGACGCCCTTGTTCTTCCCCTGTGACAATCCCAGTTGCTGCACCCCACAGCCGTGACCAATATTCATAGATCACCGCCGCAATCGCACCCATCTGAATCACGACCACAAACATGGCACTTTTTTCAGGTGTCCAAAAGTCCATCAACTCCGAGGCAAGAATCAAATGACCTGTACTGGAGATCGGCAAAAATTCGGTAATTCCTTCGACGATACCCATGATGATGGCTTTGATAAACAGTAGTAAATCCATGTGTAATGCCTAAAACAATAATCTGAATGTGGTTTAAAGGATAAATATTAAATTGAACTTAAGATTTGCCCTGCTCGGCAATTTTTTTCCAAGCATTGTCACGCAGATAAACAGGCAATGCTTGATCTGCGGATACGCTATACCCTGCCAACCATTCTGCTTTGGCAATTTCTGCAATATCTATCGCATTGGCATAATACAGATTCTTAGCACATGTATGACTCACTAAACTTGCACCAGTTCCAACGACATGGGTATCAAACGGCGGATTCAATTGCAGCATGGCTTGATCGTAGCCCCGTAATTGTTCATCACCTTTTAACTGCATAATGCCTTGATCATCAACAGTAAACTGCCCGAAATAGACTTCATTCATACGGGCATCAATCACCGCAGTGACGTCTGAAAATTTTGACGCTTGGTACGCATGTTGCGCCAATGCTTGTAAGGTCGATACAGGAATGACAGGTAAATCATTCGCCCACGCAAGCGCCTGCGTGACTGCAGCATTAATCCGCACCCCACTAAATGAACCTGGTCCACGACTAAATGCGATCGCTGAAATATCTCGCCATGTACTTTTCGATTCGGCTAAACCACGTTCGATCATCGGCAAAATCTGCTGGGTTTGCATCCGTGCTTCATGATGATGCTCAAAAAACAAGGTTTGCGTTGCATCAACAATGGCAACCGAGCATTGTTCATTGGCTGTTTCGAGGGCAAGAATTTTCATAGGATTAACAGGTCAATTCCAAGCAAATAAAAAAACAGGAAAATTTCAAAAAATTCGCCTGCTATGATACGCCAGTTGCGGATTTTAAAAAGTATTTTTATCAGACAGATGTAGCAAAATCGTGTCAGTCCAATATGAATGGCTTGAGCTCATCCCGAAACTTTTTAAAATGATGCGCATAATGCATGGCACTCATCGTAATCATTTGCGCCACTTGCTCGGAGGCTTGCTTGACGATTTGACCCGGTGAGCCCATCACGATCGAATTATCGGGAATTACTTTGCCTTCTGGAATCAAAGCATTGGCACCAATGATGCAGTTTTTACCGATCACCGCACGATTCAGAATCACCGAGTTAATCCCGATCAACGTATTATCACCAATGGTGCAGCCGTGAAGCATTGCCTGATGTCCGACAGTCACATGCTTACCGACATTCAGCTCAATGCCTGCATCGGTATGTAGCACTGCATTTTCTTGGATGTTGCTCATATCGCCGATACGAATCATCGAATTGTCACCACGAATCACAGCACCAAACCAAATGCTGACTTCACTGCCCAGTTCGACCTGTCCAATGACTGTGGCATTATCAGCTACCCAACCATTCCACGGTACATTTTAATCCACGACGAAGCAATGTCACCATAATCCGAGCTGTCATGCCCCAAATGATTTCATTGTCAAAGCGAAAACTCGGCATATACAAATCATGCTCTGCGAATCTGACCAAATAGGCATGTGGCGGACTTTGGATAAATTCTTGCAGTGGCACATAAAAGATGCGATCAATCTCCGCAGGCTCGGCGACCAGATTCACTTCAGGAGGAATCACGCCAACAATCGGTTTAACACGTAGTCCCGAGCGTGCCTGTTGCATCGGAAGCTCGCCAAGTAATTGCACATCAAAAGGGTTAAGCGCAGTTTCTTCCTGTGCTTCACGCAGTGCCACCACGATGTTACTGGTATCTGCCCGTTGCTTCTTGGGTGATCGCAATCAATACCGCCGCATCCGCCGATTGGGTGCGAGGTTGAAATGATAAATTTTGCTGTAATTGTTCGATCAATTGATCTTGTTCAAACAATTTTTGCATGTGTGTTCCCTATTCCTGTTCCGCTTTACTTCAAATGCTTATCTAAGCATCTATAACATAGTTGTAGGTGCGTTGGGAATTTTTTTGCGTTATGCTCACTAGGAATCTTGGACTCTTGAAATATACGAATAATTTATGAGCTTTTGTAGCAACTGCGGACAGCCGACTGAATATAAAATCCCACTAGGCGACCATCAAACACGTCAGGTCTGCCCTGCCTGCAAGACAGTACATTATGTCAATCCGAAACTCATCTGTGGCGCACTTGCGCTATGGGAGGACAAAGTGCTGCTCTGTCGCCGTGCCATCGAGCCACGCTATGGACTGTGGACATTGCCTGCGGGTTATATGGAATTGTTCGAAACGATGGAACAAGGCGCCGCTCGTGAAACTCGTGAGGAAGCTGAAGCCGAGATCGAGGTTGAACAGCTATACTGCATGTATAATATCCCACGGATTGGGCAGATTTATGTGCTTTTTAAAGCTAAATTAATCGAAGGAAAATTTGGCACAGGTGAAGAAAGTATCGAATCCCGCTTGTTTGAAGAACATGAAATTCCGTGGAATGATCTTGCTTTTCCAAGTGTGAAGCGAACTTTAGAGCATTATTTTGAAGATCGTAAAACTTTAAAAGATACAGATCAATTTCCAACCCATTTGGAAACTTTAGGGACACGTTTAGATCAAACTGGCTAAACGTATCTAATTCGGTTAAAAACATAGATTTTATTCTACGGATTTAACTTTTTCGGGTCAGTAAAAATTCCGCAATCGTTTGTAAAGCCTGCGTATTGCCCTGCATTTGATTGAGCGCATCCATCGCTTGATCATGCAATTGTTGCGCATATTGTTGCGCATTGTCTAAGCCCATCAAGGCAGGATACGTCGATTTTTCCACTTGCTGATCTTTACCCGCAGTTTTCCCGAGCACTTCGGTGTCTGCGGTAATATCCAAAATATCATCTTGAACTTGGAAAGCGAGCCCAAGCGCACGACCAAACTGACGCAGTGCCGAAAAATCTTGATCAGCTTTTGGCAATACTGTCACCGCCCCCATCATGATCGCTGCTTGAATGAGTGCACCTGTTTTATTCAGATGAATTTGCTCCAAATGCGCTTGACCTACCCACTTGCCTTCCGCTTGCAGATCCATCACTTGACCATTGACCATTTTACTACTTGCTGTGGCAAGGATTTGCATCTGTCTTAAACGAATTTGATCATTATTCTGTGTATTTTCTATGCTGAGCTTGTCGATGCTTTGCATATCGTCAAATAATCGACTGCCCAATACTTCAAATGCCATCGACTGCAATATATCTCCTGCCAACAAGGCTGTCGATTCACCGAATGCCACATGACAAGTCGGTTGACCACGGCGCAAGGCATCATTGTCCATACAGGGCAAATCATCATGACATAGCGAGTAACAATGAATTAGCTCAACTGCCACCGCCGCACGACGCACCGCAGGATTGAATTGTTTAGGATTTTTTTCTAAATCATTCAGCTCAGCACTGGCATAACACAACGCAGGACGAACTCGTTTCCCACCAAGCATCACAGCATGATGCACCGCCTCTTTTAGCGGACTGGTTAACGCAAACTGATCAAGACAAAGTTGCAAATCGGCTTGGATGTGTTGTTGTGCATGTTTTAATAGGTCAGGAATTGTCATCGTTCTACTCTAGCGCTACAGCGTTGCGTTATGCTTTTTTTACAAATTCTGATTTGAGTTTCATCGCACCGATGCCATCAATTTTACAATCAATATCATGTCCATCCGATGCATCTGCGTTTAAGCGAATATTTTTGACTTTGGTACCGACTTTGACCACTGAGGATGAGCCTTTGATTTTTAAGTCTTTAATCACCGTTACCGTATCGCCATCATTTAGCGCATTGCCATTTGCATCTTTAATGACATCAGATATTGCTTCAAGTGCCTCGCCCTCTCGCCATTCATACGCACACTCTGGACAGATCAATAGATCAGCATCTTGATACGTATAGGTAGATTGACATTGTGGGCAAGCATGAAGTGCGGTGTCTAAAGACATAACGGAGTAGACTCAATCTTTTGAATGTTTAGATTGTTATTATAGTGGTATATGCTTTAAAAGTCGTATAAAAAAGCCCAAATCATGTTTTGATTTAGGCGCTTTTGTTTGTGTACTAATTTGTTTGTGTATTAAGACTCTTAAAATTTATTCGCCAGTATCTTCTAAGAGTGCGCTACTCATACCCACTGTGTTGAAGCCACCATCGACATAGAGAATTTCCCCTGTAATTCCTGACGCCCACGGTGAGCAGAGGAATAATGCCGCATTACCGACTTCTTCAATGGTGACATTACGTTGTAGTGGTGCTGTTTTTTGATTGGCATCCAGCATTTTACGGAAGGATTTAATCCCGCTAGCAGCCAAAGTGCGAATAGGTCCTGCAGAAATCGCATTGACACGAATGCCCTCTGCACCAAGACTTGAGGCAAGATAGCGTACACTCGCTTCAAGTGATGCTTTAGCCAACCCCATAACATTATAGTTTAGTAAAACACGCTCCGAACCTTGATAAGTTAGCGTGAGCAAACAGCCTTGACGTGCTCTCAACAATGGACGTGCCCCACGAGCCATCGCAATAAAGCTGTATGAACTAATATCATGGGCAATTTTAAAGCCTTCACGACTGGTCACTTCGGTAAAATCACCGTCCAAAGTTTCCGCAGGTGCAAAGCCGATTGAATGTACCACACCATCCAAACCATCCCAATGTGTTGCCAAATCAGCAAAGGCTTGATCAATCTGTGCATCGTCTGCCACATCACATGGAAACACCAAATCAGAACCAAGCTGTGCAGCAAACTCATCAACTCGTTTTTTCAGTTTGTCATTTGGATAGGTAAAGGCAAGCTCAGCACCCTCACGATGCAAAGCATGTGCAATACCATAGGCAATGGATAATTTACTCGCAACTCCTGCGATCAAAAAACGTTTTCCTGCGAGTAAGCCGTGACTCATGTTTTACACCAATCTATTTTATTTAATTAACCGCATGATGCCGAACTTTGCCTCATGCTGTAAAGGTTGAAATCTTCCAAAATTATTGAAAATTGTTTGTGATGTTCGCATTACTTAATGTTTTTCAAACACAATGAACGCATAAAAAAGCCCTGCATCTGCAAGGCTCTCATGATATTGAGTGGCTTTGAAATTAGTCGCTACTGAGCAAACCAATCAAACGTAGGAATGACACATACATCCACACCAAGGTCGCAAGTAGTGCAATACCACACAACCATTCAAAGCTTTTTGGTGCACCGTTCGCCGCACCGTTTTCGATCAAATCAAAATCCAAGATCAGATTCAATGACGCAATGATCGCTACAAAAGCCGCAAAACCAATGCCTAACCATGTGCTTTCAAACAATCCCGGAATGGTGCTTTTGAATGCCAAAACCATAATCCACTGCACCACAAAGACTGCCAAGATCGCAAAAGTCGCTGAAATGACAACAGCTTTAAACTTTGCCGTCGCACGGATAATACCTGTGCGGTACAACGCAAACATGGTCAGTGCTGTTGCAAATGTCGCCAATAAGGCTTGCGATGCAATCCCTGGGTAACGTGACTCAAAGAATAACGAAATACCGCCTAGAAATACACCTTCTAACAACGCATACGGAATGGCAAGTGTTGGTGCAAGATTGGTTTTAAAGGTTGCAATTAATGCCACCACGAATGAACCAATACCGCCAACAATCAAGCCGCCAAAAGCAATACTGCTATTACCCGTCATGTTACAGAAGATGTAGAAAGCAATACCGAGTACCGCTGCAATCACAGTCATCAGTACCGACTTTTGTACTGCACCTTCGACCGTCATCGGATCGCTACGATCCGCAACGACTTCCGCTCTGGTAAAAATTGGATTATTACTTTGCATATTTTTTATCCTGTTTAAATCCTGTATTGATCTAATACGAAAAGGACTAAAATGAACTGTTAAATGGACATTTTCGCCATTTTTTCGGAAAATCAGCTCATTCAATCCGATAAAAATAACCTTGATTTCAAACTAATTTAACACACAAAAATAGACACCGTGTAGCTTTATTTTACACTGTGTAATGCTTTGATTTTTTTAAAATATTTAACTATCGAAACTTATTCTATGCGAAAAAAGTATTCACGATAATATTTCAACTCACGGATCGAATCACGAATATCATCGAGCGCCAAATGCGAGGCATCTTTTTTCAGACCGCTCATAATTTCAGGACGCCAGCGTTTTGCCAACTCTTTCACTGAGGACACATCAAGATTGCGATAGTGGAAAAATTGCTCAAGCTCAGGCATCAAACGGTGCATAAAACGGCGGTCTTGGCAGATCGAATTACCACACATCGGCGAGGCTTTGGCATTGACCCATTTTTTTAAAAATTCTAAAGTCTGCACTTCGGCATCACGTGCTGTGAGTTGACTACGACGCACACGAGCGGTGAGTCCAGATTGACCATGTTGCTTGGTATTCCACTCGTCCATGGCGTTCAGCACCGTATCCGATTGATGAATGGCAAGCATCGGACCTTCTGCCAAAATGTTAAGATCACCATCGGTGACAATGGTTGCTATCTCAATAATCTGATCATTGTCGGTATCCAAACCGGTCATCTCAAGATCAATCCAAATCAAACGTGTATCAGCAGTGCTCGTCATGAATAATATGCTTATCAGTAAATTTTAGCCTTACATACTAACAAACTTATGGCTAAAAAAAATGATTTTCCGTTGTGCGAAAGTCTTCGCTTCGTGGTATTTTTGCCAGTCTATATATTTTGAATGAAATGAGTGGATGGCTTTAATCCGTAAACGTCGTTTGACCGATCAACAGCAACGCCGTATCGCCAAGCAACAAAAAAATCGTCAAGAAGAATTTGATGCCGATTTCGACATTGAAGGATTGGTGGTGCAACATTACGGACGTCAGCTTGAAGTGCAAGTCTGCTCCTTGCCGAAATTACAACCACAGCAAGAACCTAAACAACCCGAAAACTCAAACAACAATAATTTAAATAGCGACAGCGAAGCCTTTTGGCGTCCAATCGTTTTAGGGGAAATTTGGCGTTGTCACACCCGAACCAATCTCGACAGTTTGGTTACTGGTGACCGAGTCACTTGGCAAGCCGACCCCAACACGGGTTTAGGCGTGATCACTGCCATTCACCCACGCACATCACTGCTCAGCAGACCTGATCGATATCACAAACTGAAACCTGTGGCAGCCAATGTCAGCCTGATCGTCATCGTCTTTGCACCTATGCCAGAGCCGTCTGCAATGTTAATTGATCGCTATTTGGTGGCGTGTCACGATGCGGATATTCAACCGTTATTGGTACTCAATAAAGTAGATTTGTTAAAATCCGATTCCGTTGAATCTGAACCGACTTTACAATTATTACAGCAATATCAAAATCTTGGCTATGAGACCTGCATTAGCCAAAGCGAAGCGGATGAATACAGTCCATACCATCCAAAGCATTTACTGGAAAAATTTGCTGGGCAAACGGTGGTATTCGTTGGGCAGTCTGGTGTCGGTAAAAGCTCATTAATTAACACCATCATTCCTGATGCAGCGCAAAAGACCAATATTATTTCGGAAAACTCCGCACTGGGTCAGCACACGACGACCTCTACCCGCTTGATTCAATTCAATGACAACTCGGCAATTATCGACTCACCAGGGATTCGTGAGTTTGGCTTATGGCATTTGTCCAAAGATGCGATTTTGTCAGGATTTCCTGAGTTTGATGACTATTATGGACAATGCCAATTCCGCAATTGCACCCATCAAAATGAGAAAAACTGCGCCTTACAACTGGCTGCCGAACAAGGCAAAGTTGATCAGCGTCGCTTGGATAGCTTGATTCGTCTGCTCAATGAATCCAGCGAATCGGAAAAAAGTTAGACTATTTCGATAAGCACGCTTGAAGTTCGCTGTTCCATCACTATATATGCGTTATACTGTGCTCGCTTTTGAAAAAGACATAAGGTGAAATGTGGAACGTTGGCTAGAGTTTATGGGAAATCATCCCATTTTATTTGGTATTTTAGGGGTATTGATTGTCCTGTTTTTTGTGATGGAAAGTCGCCGTAGTGGTCGCAAAATTTCCCCACAATCTTTAGGTATTTTGACCAAAGCACAAAATGCTATGCTGATCGACTTGCGTGATGGCAAAGACTTTAAACAAGGTCACATCAGCGGTAGTCGCAATATTCCATATAGCCAACTCGACGCACACCTTGAGGAGCTCAAAACCAGTGATCGTCCACTGATCTTCATCTGTAATCTGGGTCAAGTCGCAGGCACAGCCTTGCAAAAAGTCGGTCATGCAGACAGCTATCGTTTGGACGGTGGCATCATGAACTGGAAAGGTCAAGGCCTGCCATTGGTCAAAACGGCTGAAGGCAAAAACAGCAAATCTCACAAATAGGAGCATCACATGACTGCAAATGTTGTCGTTTACTCAACCACGGTCTGCCCTTATTGTGTTCGTGCCAAGCAACTGCTTGAGCGCAAAGGCGTAGCATATAAAGAAGTGAATCTGTCTACAGAAGCACCAGAAGTGCGTATGGAATTGATGCAACGCACCAATCACCGCACCGTGCCACAGATTTTTATCAATGATGAGTTTATTGGTGGTTTTGATCAGTTGTATGCGCTAGAGCGTGATGGTCAACTGGATAGCAAACTCAACGCATCCTCTTAATTTTTTTAATAGTTTTAACATCGCATTGCGTTTCTTTATAGAATTTAAAACTCATCGAAGTGCAATGTGATCAAGTTAATACAAATTATTTACTTCACCCTTCAACACTGTACATAGGAATAGACAATGAGCGAAGAACAACAACCACAATTGGCATTAGAGCGTATTTATCTAAAAGATGCTTCTTTTGAAGTGCCTGGGGCAAGCGTATTTACCAAAGAATGGCAACCTGAGTTGTCCATCAACCTCACCTCAGCAGCAGAACAAATCGACCCAACCCATTATGAAGTGGCGCTGAAAGTCGTGGTGACTGCGAAAAATGGTGGCGAAACTGCATTTATCGCAGATACCACGCAAGCAGGTATTTTCTTGGTGGAAAATGTAGAACAAGAACGTATGCCGTACATTCTTGGCGCATACTGCCCGAACATCTTGTTCCCTTTCCTGCGTGAAGCGGTGAATGATCTGGTATGTAAAGGTAGCTTCCCACAACTGCTACTTAGCCCGATCAACTTCGATGCTGAGTTTGAAGCGAATATGCAACGTGCACAACAACAGCAAGCGGATGCAGAAGGTCAAGCCTAAGCACACATGCTGTATTGAATATGGAAAACCACAGTCTAGGCTGTGGTTTTTTTATTTATATAAGCCAATAAAATATTCTAAACTTCTTAAATTTTTCATTAAATCTTCAAAGAATGCTAAAACCATCAGCTTACAGTCGATTCAATTCAATATTCAAAGCTTAAGTAAATCATGCCACTTACACCATTACATCTCGGTATTGCAACTTGCTGTAAAGCGACTGCCAATCATCGCTTTAGCTTCTTAATTTTTTGCAGGCAAATAAGTCATTATGGATTTAGAGCCATTATTCGGCATACTACTCATATGGCAAACACTTCATTTGTATACACATAATCTGATTGGTGCATTACTTATAGGACTCATTTCAACATTTTTGGGAAAACCAATTTCAGAATGGGTACTCAAGAAATTTCATTACACACATTGGGAAATTTCTTGGCAATGCGCCCTCATCAGTGCATTCTTAGGTAGTTTTAGCCATGTTTTTCTAGATGCGATGATGCACGCTGATATGTTCCCATTCTTTCCATTCAGCTTAGACAATCCATTCTTGGGACTGGTGCCTTACTCATCTATTTTCTATTTTTGTATCATCAGCTTTAAGCTTGGCGCTTTAATTAGCCTGTTGAGATTAACATTTTTATCTTCAAAAAATTAAAGTCCAACGCTTCAAATTAAGACACAGGCACATGCTTATCTAAGGCTTTAGCAATCGCCTCAACTAACTGCTTAGCAATCTCATGTTTTGAGGCTTTTTCTAACTCTTGCTTTTGCATCTGATATTGCTCCGCAAAGAACACCACCATCGCATTCTCATCCGAAGCAAAACCAATATCGGCACGTGATACGTCATTACAAGCAATCATATCCAGCTTTTTCGCAGTCAGTTTACCTTGTGCATAATCTTCGACATTTTGCGTTTCTGCCGCAAATCCGACGGTAAACGGACGCTTATCTAACTGTGCAATGGTCGCCACAATATCAGGATTTTTCACCAAAGCGACTTGTAGTTCATCGCCTGCTTTTTTGATTTTATGTTCTGCCACTTGTGCCACACGATAGTCCGCCACTGCAGCGGTTGCGATAAAGACATCGGCGCCATTTTCTACCAATTGCATGCTGTGTTTAAGCATCTCTTGTGCCGATTGCACTTTGATACGGCGGACGCCATTTGGTGTATCGAGGCTCACAGGTCCAGAGATCAGCGTTACATCTGCACCTGCCGCATAACACGCTTCAGCAATCGCAAAGCCCATTTTCCCTGTACTGTGATTCGAGATATAACGAACGGGATCAATCAATTCACGAGTTGGTCCTGCGGTGATCACCACATGTTGCCCTGCCAATAAGCCGAATTTTTCTGAGATTTCACGCTCAGCTTGGGCAAAGAAATCATTGACCCATTGTGCAATATCTTCAGGTTCAGCCAAGCGTCCTAAACCAACGTCACCACAGGCTTGCTCCCCTGCTTCAGGCATCACCACATGTACACCATCTTGCACCAATGTGGTGAGATTACGCTGTGTCGATTTGGCTGCCCACATCTGCTGATTCATTGCAGGTGCAACCCAGACAGGTGCTTTGGTGGCAAGATATAAAGTGCTGAGCAAATCATCCGCCAAACCATTGGCAAACTTCGCCAAAGTGTCGCAGCTGGCAGGTGCAATCAGTAACAAATCCGCCCAACGTGCCAGCTCAATATGTCCCATGCCCGCTTCAGCTTCAGGATCGAGAAGCGCCGTATGCACAGGATTGCCCGATAAAGCCTGAAAAGTCAGCGGTGTGATAAACGCCAATGCGCCTTCGGTCATCACCACACGCACGTCAAAACCAAAATCTTTTAAGCGACGCACCAAGATGGCGCTTTTATAAGCGGCAATGCCACCAGTAACACCGAGAACGATACGACGAGTTTTTAACGCTTCTGCTTCGAGCTTCATTTCGAGCCTATTCCTTGCTAAATCAGCATGGTGCAACCATGCTTTATAAAACATTGCAATGGCGCTCACAATAGCATTAAATAAGCCATTGCCCAAGCCAAAATTTCCACAACAATCCTTGAAAAATCACAGTACAACAATGCATAAAACAGACGACAACACAGCATTTCACGCCACGAAAAAATCTATTAAACATTGGCCTGCGGGTGAACAACCTCGTGAGCGATTATTACAGCATGGCGGTCACGTGCTCTCTGATGCGGAGCTACTAGCGATCTTTCTGCGCACAGGCTATAAGGAGCATAGTGCGGTAGAAATGGCTCGTCAGATGTTGCATCACTTTGGTGGATTACGACAAATACTTGATGCTTCACCTGAGGAAATTATCGCCTTCAAAGGCATGGGCATGGGAAAATCGGCGCAATTGCTTGCCAGTAAAGAGCTTGCACAGCGTTATTTACAAGAGCAATTACACACGGTGGAAACATTGGATAATCTGCAACTCATTGTCGATTTTCTTAAAATGAAGTTGCGCGCTAAACGCCAAGAGCTGTTTGCGATTTTGTTGCTCAATCAACATTGTCAATTCATTGAATTTAAAGTGCTATTTCACGGCACATTGAGCCAGTGTTCGGTTTCAACGCAGGAAATCATTCGTTATGCCTTGGATCATCATGCGCATCACTTGATTGCAGTGCATAATCATCCGCAAGGTCATGCCCTGCCATCACCTGAAGACTTACAATTTACAGCAAAACTTGCGCAAGCCTGCAAACTGCTTGATATGCAACTGTCTGACCATTTTATCATTAGCCAAAATGAATATTTCTCCTTTGCCGAGCAAGGGATGATTGCGGATTAAATCCAGTCGTAATATGCTAATCGTACAAAGTCATTTATTTTTAAACGATCATGATCATCCGTCAGACTACCAATACCTTTAAGTTACTATTTTCTTGGGAGGGTACGCTGTTGCCAACCATCTTGCCACCGCTTGGTGTGGTGATGTTGCTGTCGGCTGTGGTGGGCGGTTTGGAATATAACAATATTTATCATTTCCCAGAGTTACCACTCATGGGATTTACCTTGATTGGTTTGGTGCTTTCGATTTTTTTGGGGTTTAAAAATACCGCATGTTACGACCGTTGGTGGGAAGCACGAAAGCTTTGGGGAATATTGATCGCCACAGCTCGACATCTCGATCGTGATTGCCGTGTGCTTTCCAAAGCACGTCGTGAACGCACCGTTCAACAAATCATCGTCTTTGCCAACGTATTGCGTGATCGCTTACGCCAAGAAACCAATAATCCAATGAGCCTGCATGAAATCACGGGCATGAGTGAAAATCAAATTCGACTGCTTTCGCAACATGTCAATGCACCGCAATATACCCTGAGTTTGATCCAGTGGGAGTTTATGCAAGCATTAAAAGAAGGTGAAATTAGCGACATTATCTATGCGCAATTGAATCAACATGTGCATGAGCTCAGCCTTGTGCATACAGGTTGTGATCGGATTGCCACGACACCGATTCCGTATGCCTATTCTGTTCTGCTTAATCGTACCGTATATTTTTTCTGCTTTTTATTACCGTTTAGTTTGGGAAGTGTTTTGGGACTTGCTACGCCGATTTTGGTGGGTATTTTGGCTTATACTTTCTTAGGGCTTGATGCCTTAAGTTCAGAGATTGAAGAGCCTTTTGGTACGCAGAGTAATGACTTACCGCTCGATTCAATGGTGCGCACCATTGAAATTGATTTGCTCAGTAGTTTGGGTAAAGCGACACCTGCACCGATCCAAGCCGTGAATAATAACTTGCTTTGAACTGTTGGCTTTATGTGAAAAACAGGTTTTAGAAAACTTATTCTCGTAGCGTTTCCCATGCCTGAAACTGACCTGTCTGAAAAGCGTAAATCATAGAAAATTGTGGAATAACCGCCTCACTCTGATGTGGTCGCAAAAATACATAATCATCTACAGCCACACTATTCTTTGGAATTTGTACCATTTCCTGATTGCTACTGCGACCATACAAAGTGTGTGATGTTGTTCCCTGCGGGTAATGATAATCCGCCATCCAATAACCGCCATAGACAAATGCTGCTTGCTTGAGATGTGGCAAACGATCAAGCATCGGTAATCCAGGAATTTGGCTAAAAGGCAATACTTTCAACACTGGTGTCGCTATCCATAAGGCAGACTGAAAATTCTGTAAGGTCTTTAAATCAAAATCACTCGGCTTTAACAACATTGATCCGAAGGAAATATCATTACAGACTGTTCTCTGACAATGCAGTGCAAAAGTCGGACTGCCTGCACCGTTAAAGCATAAATCTTCTTGCCATAAGGTCGGAAATTCTGCTTTGATCAGTTGTTGATTGTTTTGATAAATCGTCTGTGACTGTTGATAAGACACATCCATACTTTGCAAAATCGTTGGAATCTTGGCAACGTGAGCATCGTAACCCATTAGTCCCGTGAATCGCAGATGTTGTGGATTTGCGTCGATGAGCTGTAATAGTTGACGCATCTCGCTATCTGTCGTCACGCCACCACGATGCAAACCGACATCAATTTCAATATTAATCTGAAGTGTAAAATTGCTTTGCTGATGGTTTTGCTTGGCAATCTCAAGATATTGTCGCAGACGTGCTGTGCTATCTACAAGCCATTGAATATTCGCCTGTTGATATTGTGGAAACTTCGCATAAAAATCCGTGACGACTTTTGCTGGCATCGGCTTACCAAGCAGAATATCTGCATCAGGAAAAGCTTGCAGTATTGCATCCAAGTGTACGGCATGAAACACCATAAAGCGATCACAGCTTAAACCCTGCGTTTGAAACTGCTTAACAATAATTTGTAGAAGCTCAATACAAGCCAAAGATTTGACTACAAGGCGTGGCTGTAGTTGTTGCGAATTAAATGTCTCAGAGCGAGCAAGCATCTGCACAACTTGTCCAATATTCTGTGTCAAAGCATCGATATCGACGATCAACTGCGGCATCGCTGTGCCCTGCTGTTGCAAGTCTTGAGTAAGCTTTTGGAAATATATTTTATTTATCTTTTTCTTATTTTTAAGCATTTACAAAATCTCCTTATCGCAACCCAAGATTAATCTAAAAATAAATTTTGCAAATGTGGATTTAACCATTTTTGCGATGGATCGAGTTGCTGACGCAAGTGCTGAAATTCATCCCATTTTGGATAGAGATTCTGCAAGGTTTTCGCAGTTTGCGTATGCAATTTCCCCCAATGTGGTCGTCCTTGATATTTAAGGAAAATCGGCTCAACCAATGAAAAAATCTGCTGATAATCTTGTTTATGATATTGATGAATCGAAATCGACACCGAATCTCGCCCATAAAAAGGACTAAGCGCAATATCATCACCTTTGACAAAACGGAACTCAATCGGAAAGAACATCGGTACTTGATGTTGTTGAAGTGTTGCCAACACTTCTTCAAAACATGCAATACCTTGCTCTGCTGGAATCTGATATTCCATTTCATTAAACCGTGTATTACGAGGCGTTGGAAAAATTTTTCCTGACCAATCGACGGACTGCGTCGGCTTCACAAAATACTTTAATGAGCTTTGAAGCGTTGCATTCAACTTGGGAAACAAACGAACCAACTCACAGCACAAAGTCAGAATCGAATCATCTGAGGGAAATGGCTCTTTTCGTGGCAAAATCTCGTCTGCGGTGTCATCCAATGTTTTGAGAATCACTTGATCCGCATGGAGAAACGCCCAAAACTCAACATGCCGATGTTGATCTTTCCATGTCATGATATTGTCTAAGACTTCACGAAGCGGGCATAAACGCTGTTGTTCGTGTAAGCGATATGCAGGACGATTTTGCATGGTAATTTTGGTCAAAATCCCTAAACTTCCCAAAGCCACTCGCCCTAAAGTAAAGATATCTTCATGTTGCATTTCATCACACCACAACAGTTCACCTTCGGCTGTGAGTAACTCAAAACCCGATACCATCGCCGAGAGACATTGCAAACTCGCCCCTGTGCCATGTGTACCTGTAGACACTGCACCTGCCAAGCTTTGCTGATCAATATCCCCTTGATTAATCAGTGCTTGCTGAATAGGATGAAGCATATCTGCCAAAGCATACAAGCGTGTCCCTGCATACAATTGACTTTGACAAGTCGATCTATCATGCGAAATTAAACCTTGCAAATTGTCCAGTGAGATCAGCGTATCATTAGTTGCGACCAAAGGACTAAAAGAATGCCTCGCACCGACCACTCGGATTTTTGAATGACATTGCACAATTTGTTGTAAGGCATTGATGCGATCAGGATAATAAATGTCTTGTGGTTTTGCAGATTGACCACCCGACCAATTCTTCCATGTTTGTGTCATCACTGTCATCCTCGACTGTAACTATTGACTATAAATATTGTTTGTTCGTTTTGCTAACTCATGCTTGGGTGGAATCAGTGGTCGCAAGTTCTGATCATATTTGCGATCAACTTTTTCTAAACGTATCTGCTGTGCCAGTGTCGAAAAGCGTGTTTGCAATGCCGCCAACGTCCATTGTCCAAAGAGTGTGTGCCCACCTTCATAGGCTTGAAGTTGATACTCTTCATTGGTCGTGACATAGCCCATATAGTCATTGCAATACGAGATCAGCCACGTCTTTTCAGACTGAGCGGTTAAAGCTTTGGCAACCGTTTGCTTAAGGCGTTGTCCTGCAACTGTGGTAATTTCCCCTGCACAACATACGATGGTCAGCTCACCCAACTGTACAAGCTGTATCGGTACAATAGAAGGCACAAGTTGGCTGTGTTGAATTGCGCCTGCTTGATATTGACGATTCATTTCAGCGATTAAAGGATCAATGAAACTTGGGGCGATATCTAAACGCTGTCCTAATATTTTCTTTTCACCTGCCTCAAGTACAATAGGCTTATTGCCTTGTGATGCGTACAAGGCTTGATATTTTTCAAACTGAGGATGCTTTGGATTCAGTCTTGCCTTGCGCACGTGACTAGAAAGCAAATTCATCGCCATCACGATTGGCTTTGCGGTGCCTAGCCCATCGACAGGTGTCCCTGCAAAAAATGCACTACCATGACAAGGTTGACTGGTTTTCGCACCGTGCATCCCTCGGCTAAACTCAGGGTCTACATCTACTTTCGACAGGTCAATATATTGCAACACCGCTTCGGCTTTAGATAACGACAACGCTTGCGAGTGCTTCAACGCCTGTAAAGCACAGTCACTTTGCAACTGACCATTTCGCTCGGCATATCGATATTCTGCTTCACCTTGAATTTTATTGCGGATTTTCAGCTGATCTTTACCATGAAAATGTGGCGACACGTCCCCTGCTGTTGATTGCGCAAAGATCGCCACTGGAGCATTAACACCTTGAGATGACAAGCTCTGTGATGCCGTACTCTGTGATGATAAGTATTGCTCGGTACTTGCGGCAGCATAGCCCTTATTATCGCCATCATAGGCATCGAGTTGATTACCCAAACAGGTCGCATGCACCCCAAACAACGACATTAATGCACACAATTGACCATTCTGATAAATGCCTAAGACCTTCATCTCACGATCTAAGGCAATATGGGCTTCAGACAACTTGTGTTGTTCTACTTCAGGATTCTGATTATAAGCATCTAAAGAGCGATTCCATGCCACAGGTATATGCGTCGCAAAGGTATTCTGTGCTGTTCGAAGCTCGCACTCGCCCATCGTTTGATACGCATCAGAAATACTTTGCACAGCTGCTTGCACAATCAAATCAACATGCTCTGCAACAAAGCCTGGCGTCGGCATATTGTACAAGGCGTCATAACTACAACCACCGGGTGCAGAATGCGTATGCGTTGCCATCAACACCAGTTTTTCTTCATCAAACCATGTGTATTTTGATAGTGATTGAACAATGCCATCTCGCATCGCAAAGGTGATACAGCCCAAATCTAAACAACAGAAAATAATCGGTTGCCCTTCACTCTGATCCGCATCGACTGAAATTAAGATCGTACGTGCAAATAATGCGGTACGTTTTTTTGTAGCACGATGTGACATTTGTCCGTATCCGAACATTGCCAAATTTTTTGCTTCGATATGAATTTCTTGTTTAGCCCAGCCACTCTTTGGCATTTAATCCCCCTTTGATTTTTATTGTGGGACTAGCATAACTGAATGAATTACTTATATATTGACAAAGCACGACGATTTGAAAAAATAAAATTTCCGCTCTATTTCATCAAGACTTCCAAGAAATAATGCCAAAAACTAAGACCTAGAAAACTAAGACCTAAAAAGCTAAGGCTTCACTGCAACGACAGTGAGCTCCACCAAAACACGTGGATCGTACAGTTTCGCTTCAACACAGGTGCGTGGTAATGCCTCTATATCAGCCACCCAAGTATCCCAAACTTCATTAAAAGCGGCGTAGTCCTTTTGAATATCTTTGAGATAAATGGTCACGGATAAAATATTACTTTTATCTGTTCCTGCATCGGCAAGAAACTGATCAATGATGTCAAAAGTTTGTTGTGTTTGCCCTTTGATATCTAAGTCAAAATCCGTCGCCAACTGCCCTGCGAGATGCACCAAGTTGCCTGCAATCGCCACTTCTGAAAAGCGTTTTGAAACCTGTAAGCGTTGTACCGCCATAGAAAGTTACCAATTTTAATTCTTAGATTAGCATTTGAAGTGCAACACCATATTGTTGCCATAATACCTGACTCGGACTTTTAAAGCCGAGTCTTTTTCTAGGGCGGTGATTCAGAAGTTGAGTGATTTCTGCAATATAAGTATCTGTATACATATTCAAATCACTGCCTTTCTTAATATATTGCCTGATTAAACCATTTGTATTTTCATTCGTACCTCTTTGCCAAGCACTATAAGGATCAGCGAAATACCAGTCTATTTCTAATGCTTGAGCAGTATGCTCATGCAGACTGAACTCTTTACCATTATCTGCGGTAATCGTTCTTAGTTGATCTTTGATCGGCTTGAGCAGAGTAATTGTCGCTTGGCTAATTTCTTCTGCCTTCCGTGTTTGGCATTTCTTGAGCCATAAATAGCCAGTTTTGCGATCAACGATAGAAACTAATTATTGCTTATGATGCTTACCCACAATCGTATCTATTTCTAAATCACCAAAACGAGTGCGTTGTTCAACCTCAGTGGGACGATCATGGATACTTTTACGATTGCTTAGTTGACCACGAGTTTCAGGAGAACCGTATTTTCTCTTTCTTTGATTTCTGAACCGTAGATTGAGAAATAACTTTCCACCTGTATCTTTATCTTGTCGTATGAAACGATAAATTGAATGCAAGCTGACAGAAACATGTGAGGCGATCTGTTCAGGACTCCATTGATGCTTGAGATGAGAAATGACGAGAGCCCACATTTCATGAGGGATTCTTTTAGGATTAGAGCAATGGCGTCTTTTGGCGAGTTGATGAGCATGTTTAGCGAAATAACCGTTTCTTGCTCGATTACGTTGAATTTCTCTGGAAATGGTTGAAGATGAACGATTCAGTCTACATGCGATATGACGCTTAGAAAAACCTTCACGTAACAAGGCATAAATCTGATATCTTTCTTCTAGAGTGAGATGAGTATAGTTCATGAATGCAACTTTGACTTTGGTCGGTCGGAAGCAAAATGCTAGCTCATCTTGCTTCTTTCCAATA
>LUOR01000007.1 GCA_001626925.1 Moraxellaceae bacterium REDSEA-S32_B1 | reverse complement strand
CTTGTATTTACGTGCAATCCTGCTACGTAAACCAAGCTTTTTAAGCATTCTTCCAACGGTTCGTTCGCTCATGCTGTAACCTAAATCATGCATGTCATGTACCAATGAAGGTGCACCCAATCGTGCATGATGCTGCCAATATACGGCTTTTAAATCATTATATTTCTGCGCTGGATTGGCCTGGCGTTTTCGCCAGGCATAATAGCCTGAAGTGCTGACACCCAGGCATTTACAGGCAGAAGATACAGTGACTTCATTCATATCTAGATCTTGAATTACCGTGTACTTTTCTTGGCATGATCTGTCAGAAAGTACACATGCGCTTTTTTTAAGATGTCATTGGCTTCCCTGAGCTGTTTGACTTCTTTCTCTAATTCTAAGATCCGCTGTTGTTCTGGTGAAAGTTGACGTTTGCTTGAACCCACTGGATTGGCTTCACGAATCCATTTGTCTAAAGTTGAATAACCCACACCTAATTTCTGGGCGATTGCAGCTATAGGTTCGTGGGAGTTTGAAAGTGCATAATCAATCGCTTGCTGTTTAAATTCAGGACTAAAACGTTTAGCCATTTCTTGAATCTCCAAAGGTTAAATTTACGTTATCTTTAGAGGGACGTGCTGTCCATTATTTTGGCTAGGATCAAGTCAAAGACTTCGTTTAGATACAAATTGTCTTTTTCAGGTTTGATCTCGGTGATGATCGGTTGAATATCTGCAAAATAGTCTTGAATCAATTGATCAATCTTGCCTGATTCGACTTCATCAAGCAGATAAAAAACCATAAATAGTACCCAATCATAGGCAAGGTTTGGCTGTTTTTGATGCACAAGTTGGATAATCTTCATGGCATTACCCAAAGCTTTGTCATAGACCACCGCTTCATCATGCAAAGCATAATACGGCGTACCAAATTCAACATAGATAAAGTCTGAATCTCGATCCCATACGGCAACGATCTCATTCGGCGTTTCTATATCATCTTGATCATTCACAGGATGTTCAAAAATATATTCAAAATTTTGCGTTATGAGTGACTGATAATATTCAGGATATTGCTTTGCTAATGGGAAATGATCCATTCGGAAAGTTTGCATATCAGGGTCTGTTGACATTTCACAGATGTTTGCGACTACGGATGCTTTTTAGGCGATACGAGGCAGGAATGAGGAAATTTAGTCATTCTAAATGACTCTTTTCTAACGACGTAGCGTCAAGAAGCATCCTAGTCCCGAAGGGTTATTGCTAAAACTGCCATAAACTTCGTTATGAAACTTGGCAAGGGAGTGACCATTCCCTTCGTTTCATGCCTCGTTTCTGTGGTTTTAGCTGATAACGCAATGCATGGTTGAAATGTCAACAGACCCCAATCATTTCTAAGCAGTACATCCATCAAACGAAAATGAGTATAACTGGTATCAAAATACGCCTGGGCACGGTAACAGTTGGCGATGAGTTGGCGTTTTTCATGACTTGGAATATCTAAGATATCAATGGTGCGAATTGTGGCTTCCACAAGATCTTCGATTTCGTGCATCTACATTGTCATTACTCCAAACTTACAATCATGAGAAGATATTAATTCGCTTGATACGATTCTCGTGGTGCATAAGGTGATTTCCACCATTCGCTTTGAGGTAAATTCTGAATGGAAAATACCTCGCCAATCATCGGTGTGGTCAACGTCACTGGCTTGTCCTCAATAGCTTTTTGCGCACGTTCGATCGGATCACGCCACTGATGTAAGGACAAATCAAACTTGCCCCAATGAATTGGTAATATCGCCTTAGCATTCAAATCAACCGCTGCTTGCACGGATTGCTCAGGAAACATGTGAATCTGCGCCCAGTCCGCGTTATAAGCACCATCTTCCATCAGGGCAATATCAAATGGACCAAACTGCTCACCGATCTTGGCAAACTCAGGTGAATAACCACCATCACCACTAAAATACAAAGATAGATTCGGCGACTTCACCACCCAAGAGCCCCACAATGTACGATTACGCTCAAACTTACGTCCACTGAAATGACGAGATGGCGTAAACACTAAACGGGTATTTTTAAGCGTTACTTCTTCATACCAATCCATTTCAGTGATTTTGTCATCGCTAACACCCCAACGTTGTAAATGTGCTTTGATGCCAAGTGGCACGTAAAAATGCTTAACTTTTTCATTTAACTTTTGAATTGCACGATGATCGAGATGGTCATAATGATCGTGAGAAATGATCACTGCATCGATTTTCGGCATATCGTCGATTTGTGGGGTATGTTGCATGGCAAACGCTTTGCCACCAATGGGTACAGGAGATGCTCGATGGAACACAGGATCGGTCATGATGGTTAAATCATCAGTGCGAAATAATACCGAAGAATGTCCAAGCCACACCAATTGATCATTGTCTAAAGGTTGTTGATGCAAATTTAATTTTTGCGTGACGAGTTGATCTGTTGGATTTTTATTGGCTTCTGGGTTGACCAGTCGATACAAAACGGAGAGTAACGATGGGCTTGCTTCAGAAGTGGTATCAATTTTTGTCGGGACTAAATTTTTAAAAATTTCACCATTAAAGTGCTTTGACGCAGAAATTTTTTCTTGGGTTTTCGCATCAGGCTTGCCTCCAAAGGTCGGCGCAAAAGTTAAAAATAAATAAGCACACAACAGCAAAATCAATATGACTATCACTAACCACTTGATAAACAACCACAATTTTTTTAACGCGATTTTTAACATGGTTTTTAACTCAAAAGCTTAATTTCGTTTCTCAACTCTATTCAAAATCACACAACCAATTGAATACAATAATTTTTCATAAATTGTTTAAATTTTTGCAGCCAACTCTGCACCTTGTCGAATAGCACGTTTGGCGTCTAGCTCACCTGCCTCTTTGGCACCACCGATCAGATGCACTTTTTTGCCTACTTGCTTCAGCGCATCATACATTGCCGTGAATGACTCTTGCCCTGCGCACACCACCACATGATCCACAGGGAGCAGTTTTGCCTCGTCATTGACATGGATATGTAAACCATCTTCATCAAACTTGTCATAGCGTACACCTGACATCATTTTCACCTGATGATTTTTTAGACCTGCACGATGAATCCATCCCGAGGTTTTGCCTAAGTTTGCACCCACCGCAGTGTTTTTACGTTGTAGCAAATAGATTTCACGAATTGGTTCTTCATGTTGCGCAGTTTTCACGCCACCTGCTTCTTTGTACTCAGGGTCAATACCCCACTGGCGATAGAAAAGCTCAGGGTTCATGGTTGCACTCTCACCCTCTTGGAGCAGATATTCTGCGGTATCAAAACCAATACCACCTGCACCGATAATCGCCACACGTTTTCCAACATAGTGTTTATGTTTCAGTACATCCAAATAGCTCACCACTTGCTCTTTATCAGCACCTTCAAAATCCACTTGGCGTGGCGTGACACCCGATGCAATCACCACTTCATCAAAGTCATCTTCCTTATTTAACTCTTCAAAAGTGACACGATGATTTAATTTGAGCGTGATGTTGTCACTCAGTTCGATTTGACGCTTGAAATAACGCAAAGTTTCATAAAACTCTTCTTTGCCTGGAATGGTTTTGGCAATATTAAACTGCCCACCAAGCTGATTATCTGCTTCGAATAACGTCACCTGATGACCTCGACTGGCGGCATAAATCGCAAAACTACAACCTGCTGGACCTGCACCAACCACCGCAATGTTTTTTGGCGTATCCGTCGCAGGAAATAATAATTCTGTTTCATAGGCAGCTTCAGGATTAACCAAACAAGTTGCTATCCGATTGCTAAAAATATGATCTAAACAAGCTTGGTTACAGCCAATACAGGTATTGATCTCATCGCCACGCCCTTCGCTGGCTTTATTAACAAACTCAGGATCGGCAAGCATCGGACGAGCCATTGATACCATATCGCCATGACCTTGTGCTAAAACGAATTCGGCAACTTCTGGCGTATTGATTCGGTTTGAAGTAATCAACGGCACCTTAAGCTGTTTTTTTAATTTTTCAGTGACCCAAGTAAATGCAGCTCGAGGCACTTTGGTCACAATGGTTGGAATACGTGCTTCATGCCAGCCGATCCCTGTATTGATGATCGTTGCACCTGCTTGTTCGATCGCCTTACCTAGCTCGATCACTTCTTCTAAGGTTGATCCGCCTTCAACGAGATCAAGCATTGACAGTCGGTAAATAATGATAAAATGCTCACCAACTGCTTCACGAGTCTGCTTGACGATTTCTACTGCGAAACGCATGCGATTTTCATAGCTACCGCCCCACTCATCATCTCGATGATTGGTTCGTGCAACGATGAACTCATTGATCAGATAACCTTCCGAGCCCATAATTTCCACACCATCATAGCCTGCATATTGCGCCAAACTGGCACATTGCACAAAGTCGGCAATGGTTTGTTTGATTTCGTCAACGCTGAGTTGTTTGGGTTTCACTTTATTGATTGGTGCTTGTACGGCAGATGGCGCCACGATATTTTCCTGATAAGAATATCGTCCCGTATGCAAGATCTGTAAGGCGATTTTGCCACCTGATTCATGCACCGCATCAGTGATAATTTTATGTTTATCCGCTTCTTCGGTGGTGTCTAATTTGGCTGCGTGATCAAAAGTCCGACCTGCATCATTTGGGGAGATTCCACCTGTGACAATCAGCCCGACACCGCCTTGGGCACGCTTGGCATAAAAGCTTGCCATACGAGCATAACCATTCGGTGCTTCTTCTAAGCCAATGTGCATTGAACCCATCAACACACGGTTTTTTAAAGTGGTAAATCCCAAGTCTAAGGGTTGAAGTAAATGCGGATAATGCGACATGAGGATTCCTTTGGCTATCAGCTACGCAAGCAATCTGATCTTTTCAATGACTTCAGCACTAAAACATTAAAGTAAAACACTCAAAGTAAAACATTGAAATAAACCAATACTTAACGTACCTTATTGGCTTTATATGTTTGGCTTAGACTTTATAAACTATGACTATCGACGATGCAATGACTGCTGTTTTAGGTCTTTGCAAACTTTTCAAAGTTAATAATTCGATATATCAAGTCTGTGCACTATGTTGCATGATCTCAAACGCTTTAAACAGTATAGATTTGCAACGTCAAAACACACAATGATGCAAAACCACACGCAATAGTCAAAGAAATTGATTTCTGACACAAGGCAACCGAGTGAAGATGTACATATGGTATTTCGAGCGAGGTTCACGCTGTAGCAAGAGTTAAGTTCTTTGACGCTATCAACACATGGAACTGGTGAATCACGATGTCCTTAGCCCACGTACTGTTGACCAGTCTTTTAGAAAAGCCAAGTACAGGCATTGAGCTGGCACGTCGCTTTGACCGCTCTATGGGATTTTTCTGGAATGCAACACATCAGCAAATCTACCGTGAGCTTAAACAAATGCTCGAAAAAGGTTGGATTAGCACACTTGCAACCGATGATAGCGATTCACGCAAAAAGACCTATCAAGTCGTAGAACAAGGTCGCGAAGAACTACAACGCTGGGTTGCCCAACAAGATGCGCCAAGCAAGCTACGTGATGAACTGATGGTCAAACTACGTGCCGAAGCACAGCTGGGCGGTGCGACCATATTGCCTGAGCTACGTCGCCATTTAGACTTGCATCAAGCGCAGTACACACTCTATCGACACATTGCACAGCGTGATCAACAAAAGAAAAGCGATAAATCAGACCGTGCAGTGATGATTCAACACAAAATTTTGGAGCTGGGCATTGAGTTTGAACACGGCTGGATTACTTGGTTAGAGGATGTCATTCAAATCCTCGAGAATCAAGAATTGGAAAATCAGTCGACATAGCCAATCAGCTTATGATTTTGCTATGGAAAGTTGTGTAGATCGAAATTTTTTGAACATAAATTTAAAACTAAAGGAGTGCTGATGCCACATTACACGATGCTAGATCAACAACAGTTATTTGTTCGTGAAGTTGGTCAAGGCGAACCTGTTTTAGTCCTGTCTGGACTTGGCATGAGTAGTTGGCAATGGCTACCCTACATCGCACTAAGCTTGCGACGTCGAAAGTTTTATATTCCTGATTTTCGTGGTTTTGGGCAATCAAAACACTGTGAAATTCCCAATGAACCAGAGTATCAAAATGATGCGATAGCAAGCCATTGGCGAGATGTCGATTGCTTATTAGAACAAATTGGACAAAATGAAAATTTAAGCCAAAGCATTGATGTGATTGCTTACTCAATGGGTGCAACGATCAGCATGCACGGTATGAAGTATGGCAATTTTGCTTCAAAAATTAAGCGATACATTCACCTAGATCAAAGCCCTTGTATTCGCAATCAAAGCGACTGGAAATATGGTTTATATGGCGATCAGCAAGCGACTTTTTTGAATATTCTTAAGCGAATGTTAAGTTTGCTGAAACCTTATGCGACACAGCATCAGCCAATTCGATCATTGCCAAAATCCATTCAACATCAGCTTATTACATTATTCAATGAGTTCGTTGCCTTACAAAGTAAAAATAATCGACTTGCCAATTTTGATGATTATCAAATCATTCAACACTTAAAAATCAATCTATTACCATTTAAAACGATCGATTATTTATACTGGTATTTGCACAACTATCAACTGCACGATGACGACTATCGCCAAACGCTTATTTCGTTTACAAAACCTGCGTATTTCTTGATTGGAAAACATTCTGCTCTGTATCCTTCTGATGGACAAATCGCCATTGCAAAGCAATTAAAAGACGCAAAATTTCATATTTTTCCACGAGCTGGGCATACACTCATCGTCAATCAACCATTGCATTTTACAAGAATCTTAAATCAAATATTATTATAAGCTACTGAAAAATAAAATATAAAATATTTAAAATTTTAAGTAATAATGCATTCAATCCTTGTCGTTACAACGTTTGGTTTAAATTGCATAAAAATATTTCATGTCTTCACAAATTTCATATTTTTGTAACATAAGTTATAGATACTTGCTCACAAGTTCGTAACCTTATGTAACTTTTAATCCAAAAAATTATCAGTTGTATAAGACAAAACAAGGCTTACCGCTTGTAGTGCATAAATAACAATGGGTTGTGTCTCGCATTACAAGTTATCCCTAAAAATTTGGAGAAGATTCAATGAAAAAATTGCTACTTGCTTCTGCAGTTGCAGCTTTAAGCCTAAATACAGTTCAAGCCGCTCCTACTTTATACGGTAAATTGAACATCAGCTTAGACCAAGTTTCTAATGCAGACTTTACTGAAGATAAAGTAACTGAATTAAACTCTAATGCTTCTCGCCTTGGGGTGAAAGGTGAAGAGAAAATTACGGATTCACTTTCAGCTGTATATTTAGCAGAATGGGAAGTTACTGGTGACGGTGATGATGATACGTTCAAAGCACGTAACCGTTTTGCTGGTTTGAAGTTTGCTAATGTCGGTACATTGAAAGCTGGTCGTTTTGACAGTTATTTCAAAACAGCTGCTGGTAGTGACCAAGACATTTTCAACGATAACGAACGTCTTGACTTCAAAGACATCCTTGTTGGTGAAGATCGTTTGAACAACGTAGTTGGTTTCGAATCTGATCCAGCGATGCTTGCAGGTCTAGGCTTCAACATCATGTTCCAGCAAGGTGAAGGCTCAACTGACGATGCTGGTGAAGATCGTGATGGTTTCGGTGACAGTATCTCTACTTCTGTAACTTATGAAAGCGACATCGGTTTAGCTTTAGCTTTGGCTGGTAACTTTGACGTGCAATCTAAATGGGCAGCTCTCGACGGCGAAAAGCTTTATACAGATGCTATTCGTTTGACAGCATCTTATGACTTTGCTAACACTGGTGTAGATGGTCTTGTAATTGGTGGTTTATTCCAACAAGCTGAGCCTTCAGAAGACCGTATTACTTTCGATGAAACTGTTTTGGAAGATCTAGAAGAGCAAGCATTTGGTTTGACTCTTGCTTATGCTATTCCTGATACAGCTTTAACTGTTAGAGGCGAATATGTAACTGTTGAAACTTCTGCAAATGACGAAGAAGGATCAATGGATCGTTACGGTGTTGTTGTTGACTACAAACTTAACAAACAAAGTAAAGTATATGGTGTACTAGCTCAAACTAAAGCTGACGAAGACTTTGGTTTTGCCGAAGACAAAGAAACTGTTGTTGGTCTAGGCATGGAAGTTAAATTCTAATCTAAACCTTCACTGTAAAATAAAAAAGCTGAACTTTATGTTCAGCTTTTTTTATGCTTCTTAGAAAATATTAAATACTTGCTACTTTCTTCATCCATTCGGTTTTTTCAGATTCAGGTAAAAAGCTCGCTTGGAATGAGTTCGATGCAAGTTGACGAATATCTTGTAATGACAAATCTAATGCGTCAGTGATTGCATAGAAGTTATCATTCATATAGCCTCCAAAATAAGCTGGATCATCTGAATTCACCATCACATTGACACCCTGATCAAGCAAACGCTTAATATTGTGCTGTTGCATATCATCGATCACACAAAGTTTCAGATTACTTAACGGACACACGGTTAATGGCATTTTCTCAGCGATTAAGCGAGCCATCAGCTTTTCATCTTCTTCTGAACGTACACCATGATCAATGCGATTCACTTTGAGTAAGTCTAATGCTTCCCAAATATATTCAGGTGGACCTTCTTCGCCTGCATGCGCCACGATCAGATAACCTTGTGCTTTGGCTTCACTAAATACACATTCAAACTTACTCGGTGGATGCCCGACTTCACTAGAATCCAAGCCCACACCGATGATTTTATCTTGATACGGTTTTGCCTGCGCTAAGGTTTCAAAAGCGGCTTCTTCACTCAAATGACGTAAGAAACACATAATCAAATATGAGCTAATGCCTAAATTTTTCTTGGCATCTTGGCATGCTCGCTCAATCCCATTGATCACCGTTTCGAATGCCACACCACGATCGGTATGGGTCTGCGGATCAAAGAATATCTCAGTATGTACGACATTGTCCGCTTTACATTTTTGAAAATAAGCATAGGTCAAATCATAGAAATCTTGCTCATGCAGTAGCACATTTGCACCTGCATAATAGATATCTAAGAACGATTGTAAATTGTGAAAATCATAAGCTTTTTTGAGATCATCAACAGAAGCATATGGAATATCCACGTGATTACGCTGTGCAATTTCAAACATCAATTCAGGTTCGAATGTCCCTTCGATATGAACATGCAACTCTGCTTTTGGCAAGGATTGAATCAGTTCTCGGTGTTGCATCTGATGTTGCATCGCAAAACTCCAAAATTTGAAAATTAAAAAAGAAAAATGGTGTAGGCTTTATATAACCTACACCATTAATAAAGTTTATTTGTAAAAATTAGCCACCATAAATTGCAAACTTAATCGCCCACACAATGGCAATGATCCACACCATATATGGTACAGCTTTCGCCTTGCCAGTGAGTAGCTTCACTAAGGCATAACTGATAAAGCCAATGGCAATACCGTCTGCAATCGAATAGGTAAACGGCATAAAAGTCATGGTCAAAAATGCAGGCACTGCTTCGGTGATGTCATCCCAATCAATACCCGTAATGCCGTGCACCATCAGTACACCCACATAGAGCAATGCAGGCGCAGTCGCATAAGCAGGGACACTTTGCGCAAGTGGAAACAAGAACAATGCCAAGAGGAACAATACAGCGATCACAACTGCAGTCAGACCTGTACGACCACCCGCTGCCACACCAGATGCAGACTCGATATAAGGTGTAGTCGATGACGTACCTAATGCTGCACCTGCAATGATCGCAGATGAATCTGCCATCAAGGCGCGTTTTAAACGTGGTAATTTGCCATCAACCAATAAACCTGCACGCTGTGATACGCCGACCAATGTGCCTGTACTGTCAAACAAATCCACCAAGAAAAAGACAAATATTACACCGATCATGGACGCAGTAAATAGGCCTTCAAAATCCATTTGCATAAAGGTTGGTGCTAATGATGGAATCTCGCCAAATACACCTTTGAACTCATTGTGTCCTGTCAAAGTTGAAAGCATAGTAATCGCTAAAATACTGATAATGATCGCACCACGTACTTTGAAATGATGCATCACCACGATCAATAAAAAGCCCAATGCAGCGAATAATACCGATGCAGAAGACAAATCACCCATTTTGATCAATGTCGGCTCATTGGCAATTACAACTCCAGAAGATTTGAGTGCAATCAAAGCAAGGAATAAACCAATACCACCTGCAATTGCAAGTTTTAAAGACATTGGAATAGCATTGATCATTGCTTCGCGGAACTTAAATAAGCTGACAAATAAGAACACCACACCCGATACGAATACCGCAGCCAAAGCTGTTTGCCATGGCACACCCATGCCCATACAGACTGAAAAGGTAAAGTACGTGTTTAAGCCCATACCCGGTGCAAGTGCGATTGGATAGTTTGCGACCAAGCCCATCACCATACAGCCTAATGCCGCTGCCAAACAGGTTGCGACAAAGACTGCGCCTTGATCCATTCCTGTCATTGCAAGAATGCTTGGGTTGACGATAATGATATAGCACATCGCCAAGAATGTAGTAAATCCAGCTAACACTTCCGTGCGTACACTGGTATTGAGCTGTTTGATATGGAATAGTCGATCTAGTAGACCATTACCATTGTTGGAATTTGATTCCATAGACTTTCCCTCAAAGCAAATTGCAAAGCACAAAAATGGTCACAACCAATTTTAGCCAATTTAAAAAAAAGCAATTAGTATAAAGTTTAAATAAAAAAGCCCCAAATGAAAATTGGGACTTTTAATTTCTCAAAATAAGTTAATTCAAAATTAAGAATTTAGCCTTTTAATTAACTCAAAACTATTTCGGTTCAATCGGCGTCAGTGGTGCCACCACATCAGCATTTTGCGCACGATTTCGCAAGAAATGATCCATCAATACAATCGCCAACATCGCCTCAGCAATTGGTGTCGCACGCACGCCAACGCAAGGATCGTGACGACCTTTGGTGATCACATCCGTCGCTTCACCTTGCAGATTAATTGTTTTTCCTGCGGTCGTGATACTTGCGGTAGGCTTGAGTGCAATTGCGACTCGGATCGCCTGACCACTCGAAATCCCACCTAAAATACCACCTGCGTGATTGGCAGAAAAACCATCTGGTGTCAGCTCATCACGTGACTCATGTCCAAACTGTCCTGCAACGGCAAAGCCGTCGCCAATCTCTACGCCTTTGACGGCATTGATGCTCATCATGGCATGCGCAATATCTGCATCGAGGCGATCAAATACAGGCTCACCCCAACCCACTGGGACATTTTCAGCGAGAATTTCGAGCTTCGCGCCGCAGCTTGTACCTTGCTCACGCAGTGAAGTGACCAAGGCTTCGAAGCGTGGCACTGCGTCAACATCACCACAGAAAAATGGATTATTCGGCACTTCATTCCAATCCAACTTTTCAGCCGTTTCCGTGCCAATTTGTGTAACATGACCACGAATCAATACGCCAAATTTTTCAGCTAAATATTTCTTCGCAATTGCGCCTGCGGCAACACGCATTGCGGTTTCACGTGCACTTGAGCGACCGCCACCACGATAATCACGGAAGCCATATTTTTGCGTATAGGTATAATCGGCATGACCAGGGCGGAACGTTTCAGCGATATTGCCGTAATCTTTTGATTTTTGGTCAGTATTGCGAATCAATAAACCAATTGACGTCCCTGTGGTTTTACCCTCAAATACACCTGAAATAATCTCGACTTGATCAGGTTCTTTCCGCTGCGTCGCAAACTTTGAAGTACCTGGTTTACGACGATCCAAATCGGCTTGCAGATCACTTTCTGTCAATGGCAAATTTGGTGGTACACCATCGACGATCGCCATCAAGCCCACACCATGCGACTCACCGCACGTTGTCACACGGAATAATTGACCAATACTATTACCTGCCATGCTCAATTACTCCTGTATTATTCAATAGACTGTTGAAAGATTGCCTGATATTCACGACATTGCTGTGCTGTTAACGCAAAGATGCCTGAACCACCATTTTGGAAAGTGAGCCAGTGGAAGTCGATTTTATTAAAATTCTGCTTGAGCGCCCACTCGCTATTACCCACTTCGATGATCAATAAGCCATTTTCACTGAGATAATCTGCAGCCACAGCGAGCATCTTCCGCACCAAATCCAAACCATCTTGCCCTGCTGCCAAAGCCAGTTCAGGCTCGTGATGGAACTCCGCAGGCAAATCTGCCATATCCTCGGCATCGACATAAGGCGGATTGGACACGATCAAATCATATTGATTTTCCGCAGGGACACGATCGAACAAATCTGACTCAAGCAAAGCCACTTGATATTGCATATTGTGATGTTCGACGTTGATCGCAGCGACTTCCAAAGCATCTTTGGAAATATCCGTCGCATCGACCGCCGCATCAGGATAGGCATACGCCAATGCAATGGCTATACAACCCGAACCTGTACAGAGATCTAATATACGCTCAGGTGTTTTTAAGGCAGTCGGCTGAGTCGTCTTTGGCAGACTGTGTTGATCAGTTTGCATCTGACCATGTTCGTCTAGGAAATAAGGTGCAAAACGATCGGCGATCAACTCAGCAATCGGTGAACGTGGAATCAATACACGATCATCGACATAAAACGGCTTGCCTGCGAAATAAGCAAGGTTGAGTAAATATGAGGTTGGAATACGTTGATTGACACGCACTTCTAGCAGATCTAAAACCGCTTGTTTCTCAGATGGAAGCAATTTTGCGTCTAAAATTTCCGCATCGGCAGACCAATCCAAAGATAAAGTTTGCATCACTAATGCTGAGCTTTCTGCAAAAAAGTCTTCTGTGCCTTGCCCCAGATGTGCATCGTATTGACGTAAAATCGTCACGCCAAAACGGATAAAATCACGAATGGTTGATAAGTTTTCTAATGCTTCTTGCAGCACTTCACTGCTCACTTGCATTGCAGTATCACTATCATTGTTTTGCTCATCACGCATATCGTCTAGATTTTGCTCTACATCATCTGGAAGGAATTGATCCACGCACTACTCCAAAAATCGAAATTTCCACACAAGAAAAATCGCTAAAAATTTGACGCTCTATTCTACTGAATTTCAGCGAAATTTACTATCTTAAAGCACATCATTTAGCGAATGATGCTTATGTTGATCAGAACCTTAAAGATATTCAAATCCAAAACATTTTCTTCAATGATCAAGATGTTTTCTTTGATAAATTTCACAACAATGATCGTTCAAAAATTTATTGAGAATGTTAAAGCTTTTAATACGTTTCCTATCAAACTTTACTGTACAATAGCTTGCGTATGTTTTTCAATTTTCAGGATTTTGCTTTTATGTCAGATAAAAATGACAAGTTGGATAACCTCAAAACCTCTGCTTTTGATCGTCGCTTTTCCATTGCAAAAGCATCGTTTCTCGCAGGTACACGGTGGGCATCAGCCAATGCCAGCAGCATGTTTTCCAATGAAAAAGAAAAAGATAAAAAACGCAAACAAGCCATGACAGAACAGGCGAATTATCTCGTCGCAGAAATCGGCAAACTCAAAGGCTCGGTGGTTAAAATCGGGCAGATGATGGCGTTGTACGGTGAGCATTTTCTCCCTGCAGAAATCACTCAAGCCTTAAATACCTTAAATGATAAGACCGTTGCCTTGTCTTGGCATGCGATTCATAAACATTTGAAGCAGGAACTTGGCTCAAAGCTTGACGATTTAACCATTGACCACGAGCCACTCGGCACCGCATCACTTGCACAAGTCCACCGTGCCGTTCGTAAGTCTGATGGCTTAGAGTTGGTATTAAAAATTCAATATCCAGGTGTTGCCGAAGCAATCGACTCGGATATGAGTTTGTTCCGCAGTATGCTACGTCTAACTCGAATGGTGCCACAAACTCGTGAATTCGATGAATGGTACGAAGAAGTGCGAAGCATGATGCACCGTGAAGTCGACTATCATATGGAAGCAGCGACGACGCAACGCTTTCATGACCGTTTGAAAAATGATGATCGCTATGTGGTACCAAAAATCATTGATCAGTATTCTACTGACCGTATCTTGTGCATGACTTTTGAGTCAGGTGTACCGATCAATAGCCCAGTAATGTTGTCACTTCCACAATCTCGCCGTAATGCGCTTGGTGAAGCATCTCTAGAGATTGCTGTACGTGAGTTGTTTGAATGGGGAGAGATGCAGACTGATCCAAATTTTGGTAACTATCTGGTGCGTTTAGGGAACGGTCAAGACATTAAAGATAAGATCGTGCTCCTCGACTTCGGTGCGATTCGTCAGTTTGATGAACATCTGCTCAATGTCGCACGCAATCTGATTGTTGCTGGTTATCAGCATGATAAAGCTGAAATGATCAAATCCATGTCAGGTTATACCTTCTTTGATTCAATTCCTGAATCCGTCAAACCTGATATGTCCGAAGTATTTTTATTGGCGACCGAAGCCTTTAGTGAGCCTGCGAATAATCCTGACATGCCAGAAGGCTTGATGGATGCTGAGCACCGCTACGACTGGAAACGTAGCCAGTTGCACAATCGTGTGATTCAACGTGCCAGTAAATCGATGGCTTCACGCTACTTCTCTGTACCGCCGAAAGAGTTTATGTTTATTAGTCGTAAGTTCATTGGTGCATATACCTTTATGACCGTCATTGATGCCAAAACCAATGTGCGTCGTATGATTACGCCATTTGTTTAATTACACCTTGATGTAATTGCATAGTTAGCATAAAACAATGAACTCGCCACAACCGTTTCAAGTGATTATCCAAGAACAAGAAACAGGTTGTGGACTTGCCTCAGTCGCCAATCTTGTTGGTCGCTCTTACGCCGAGGTCAAAGCCGTTGCCAATTCACTTGGCATCTATGCTGAAGATCAAGCGCTGTGGTCTGATACGGATTATGTCCGTAGACTATTAAAGCATTTTGGAATGCGTTGTTCCGAAGATGAAACGCCATTTATAGATTGGAAAGCACTCCCCGACCTTGCTTTATTGGCAACGAAATATCATGAGGAAAATGGCAAATACTTTTGGCATTGGGTGGCGTTTAAACGTATTGACGGTAAGCCCTTTGTTTTAGATTCTGCTAGTTATTTAGCTGAAAACTTGCGAACTGATTTTGAAAATATCCAGCCAAAATGGTTTATTGAAATCTTATCGCTTGGCAATTTTAAATGTCAAGAAAGTCAATCCACATAATATTCACTTTATTTAATTCTAAAAATAATAAATACATTTCAGAAACTTATGATTTATTAAAATTCATCACTTTTGCCAATTTATCCAAATTAAATTTGTCAGCCCTGCGATAGTTTTTTTCCATGTCTGTGCCAATATAGTTGTACATACGTATAAATACGCCAAGAGGATTGTGATGAGTAAAACAATGTTTGATAAAGCGCAAGGCATCGGCTTGTCATTGATGACCAAACTTGCTTCGAGTGATGCACTTGATCAATTAAAGCTACGCAAATTCGTTGAGCGCTCGTTTTATCACGGTTCTCGCACAGGTTTTAGTACACTCTCGAAAACGCAGAAATTTTTAAAACCACAAAGTAAACAACCTCAACAACGTCTGCAATCCCAGTCAAAAAATCTTTTTGACCTGAGCCTCACCGCAGAGCAAAGCATGCTTCGTGAAGCCTTACAACGCTTTGCCAAAGATGCAATTTATCCAAGTGCAATGCAAGCGGATCATCAAAGCATTTTCCCAAGAGATTTATTGGAACAAGCCGATGAGTTGGCACTGAACTTTTATGCGCTACCAGAGCAATATGGCGGTGTCGCAACCGAGCAAAGTGCGGTGAGTAATGTCTTGATCGCAGAAGATTTAGCACGTGGTGACTTTAGTTTAGCAGCTGGATTACTCAGTACGTTTAGTGTGATTAATGCCATTACTCGTTGGGGAAATAGCGATATTCAAAGTCAATATTTGGCAGATTTTGCCGAGAAAGCTGATATTCGGGCAACCATTGCCAGCCAAGAAAATACGCCTGCATTCAATCCTTTTGAACTCACGACACAAGCGGAAGCCTCAGATCAAGATTTCCAAATCAGTGGTGAAAAGACCATGGTCGTCATGGGCGAATATGCCGATATTTTACTCGTCAATGCTATGTATCAAGGCAAGCCTGAACTGTTTATCGTTGAGCGTGATGACAGCATCAGTATGCGCCCAAGTCCTGCGATGGGACTACGTGCAGCAGAAACCATCACTTTACGTTTTCACCAAACCCCTGCTCGTCGTTTAAGTTCAGAGGATTTTGATTATCAAGCTTTCCTAGACTTTGGACATCTGATGTGGTGTGCCATGGCAGTCGGTACCTGTGAAGCGGTCAAATCCTACTGTATTCAATATGCCAATGAGCGTATTGCATTTGGCGAGCCGATTTCTCATCGTCAAAGTGTGGCATTTATGATTGCGGATATGGCGATTGAGATTGATGCAATGCGCATGTTGGTTTGGAATGCTGCAAGCCTTGCCGAAGCAGGCAAAGATTTTCATCGTGAAACTTATCTCGCACGCCTACTTTGCGCTGAAAAATCCATGAAAATTGGTACGGATGGCGTGCAAATCTTGGGCGGTCACGGCTTTACCAAAGTGCATCCTGTCGAGCGTTGGTATCGTGATTTAAGGGCGACGGCGATCATGCAATCTGGGCTACATGCTTAATTTAAGCTGAATAATTAAAAAGATTAAGGAATAAAAGACCATGAATTTACAAAATCCAAAAAAATTCCGCATGCTCGTCACCCAAGCGCATGAAGTGGCACTCAACGTACTACGCCCGATTTCACGCAAATATGACAAAGCAGAACACGCCTATCCAAAAGAACTCGACATGCTTGCATCCTTAGTTGATGGCATGAACGAAGGTGGCGAAGGCATGAATGCAGGTGCTGCAGGCGCAGGCAAACGAGGTGAAAGTAAGCAGAGCGAAAGCAACCACGAAGGTGTGCGTAACGGCACAAATATGTCTACTGCGCTCAGTATCATTGAAATGTGCTATGGTGATACAGGCTTATTACTATCCATGCCACGTCAAGGCTTAGGCAACTCTGCGATCGCTGCGGTTGCTAATGATGAGCAACTTGAACGCTTTAAAAATACGTGGGCAGCGATGGCAATCACAGAACCAAGCTGTGGCTCGGACTCAGCATCGATCCGTACCACAGCCACTAAAGACGGCGACCACTATATTTTAAATGGTGAAAAAATCTTTGTTACATCAGGCGATCGTGCCGATAGCGTCGTAGTTTGGGCAACTTTAGATCGTAAAGTCGGTCGTGCCGCAATCAAATCGTTTGTTGTACCCAAGGGTACGGAAGGTATGCGAGTTGAACGCTTAGAACATAAGCTCGGCATCAAAGCCTCAGATACAGCAACGATTATTTTTGACAATTGTCGTGTGCCTGCAGAAAATCTGCTGGGTAATGAAGAAGTCGATGTCTCCAAAGGCTTTGCTGGGGTGATGGAAACTTTTGACAATACACGTCCACTGGTAGCAGCAATGGCGATCGGCTGTGCCAAAGCATCGCTAGAGCGCATCAAGCAAATCTTCAAAGATCAGCTTGATGACAGCTACAGTACGCCCTATTTGCAAACTTCAAATTTGGCGGCACAAATCTATCGTATGGAAGCTGAATGGGAATCTGCACGTCTGCTGACGCTCAAAGCAACTTGGATGGCAGATAACAAAATGCCAAACTCCAAAGAAGCGTCAATCGCCAAAGCCAAAGCAGGACGTATCGGTAATGAGATTACCTTGAAATGTGTCGAACTCGCTGCAAGTCTAGGTTATGGTGAGGATGAACTTTTGGAAAAATGGGCACGTGACTCAAAAATTCTCGATATCTTCGAAGGTACTCAACAAATTCAGCAACTCATCATTGCTCGCCGTGAGTTAAATAAATCCTCAAGTGAATTGAGATAAATCAATTCCACCGCCTTAAAAATTCATCAGATGACGCATTTTCAAATGCGTCATTAATTTAAATCTTTGTAATATTTACTTAAAGAAACAAGACTTCATCATTTCAACTATTTACTAATATTTCATTATTGCTTTAATTATAAAGTAAGAACTTGCTCTGCAATTCATGAAAATTGTCATTACATTTTTTTGAATTCACTATTTGTATTGTGCGTTTTCAATCTTCTGTACTCAACAATAGAAGCATGTTTCGCACTAGAAAAATAAATTGGCAAAGCAGTTTTTGACATTTTGCAAAATATGACTTCAAGATTCGGCGATTGAATTCTTTTCTGCAAAATATTTTTTAACACTCTGATTTATAGTTTCTTTTTTTAAGCATAAGTCACTTTTGGAGTAGTTTGTATGGTCTTTCTTCTGAGTATTCTTATTCTCTTATTTACACTTTGGGCAGTGTTCTTTTGGCAACTATCCCGCTCTATCGGCGCGTTGATCGTCATCGGTGTCAGCATCCTCATGGCGCTATGGACGCCGTGGTCGCTCTTGCTCGGCTTACCGTTGATTATTGCCAGTGTCATCGTGGTGATTGATCCATTACGCATGTCAATCATTACCAAACCTGCTTATAAAACCCTTGCTAACGCAATGCCATCAATGAGCGTCACAGAACGTGAAGCACTGGATGCAGGTACCAGTTGGTGGGAAAAAGAGCTATTTATGGGAGCGCCCAACTGGGAAACCTTTGAGCAATATCCATTCCCACAGCTCAGTAACGAAGAACAATCTTTTATTGATAATGAAGTGGAAGAATTGTGTAACATGCTTGATGAGTGGGATATTCACCATCATCACAAAGATTTACCACCAGAAGCATGGCAATTTATCAAAGATAAAGGCTTTCTCGGCTTAATCATTCCAAAAGAATATGGCGGTAAAGAATTCACACCGTTTGCGCAAAGTCGCATCATGAGTAAAATTTCAACTCGTTCGCTTACCGCAGCGGTGAGTTGTATGGTGCCAAACTCTTTGGGACCAGGTGAGCTATTACTGCATTATGGTACGCAAGCGCAGAAAGATCGTTATCTCCCAGGTCTAGCGAATGGTACAGAGATTCCATGCTTTGGATTGACCAGTCCAGAAGCTGGCTCGGATGCAGGTGCAATTCCGGACACAGGTGTGGTCTGCATGGGTGAGTTTGAAGGTCAGCAAGTGCTTGGTCTTAAAATGAACTTTTCTAAGCGTTGGATTACCCTTGCACCAATCGCAACGGTGATCGGTGTGGCATTTAAACTCTATGATCCAGACGGTCTACTAGGCGACAGTAAAAAGCAAGATTACGGTATTACCTGTGCCTTGATTCCTTCATCACATGAAGGTGTTGAAGTCGGTCCTCGTCACAATCCAGGTTCACCATTTATGAATGGTACAGTCGTAGCCAAAGATGTCTTTGTACCGATCGACTACATCATCGGTGGTGTGGAAAATGCAGGTAAAGGCTGGCGCATGCTGATGGAATGCTTGAGCGTGGGTCGTGGTATTTCATTACCTGCCCTGTCTACTGGCGCAGGTGAAATGATGTACCTGAATGTCGGTGCATTCGCTAAGATTCGGGAGCAGTTCAAGCTATCCGTTGGAAAATTCGAAGGGGTTCAAGAAGCCACTTCAGATATTGCCAGTGATGCTTATATGCTCGAAGCGTTTCGTTATATGGTGACTTGTGGTCTCAATCAAGGTGGTAAACCTGCGATGATGACTGCAATTGCCAAATACTATGCGACTGAAACCATGCGAAAAAGTGTCAATCATGGTATGGACGTGGTCGGTGGTCGTGCCATTCAGCTTGGACCTCGCAACTTCTTAGGGCTCGCTTATCAAGCGATTCCTGTGTCAATCACCGTGGAGGGTGCGAATATCTTGAGCCGTTCATTGATGATCTTTGGTCAAGGTTCAATGCGTAGTCATCCGTATCTATTCGATGAGCTCCAACTTCTCCAAGCGGAAAATCCTGATACAGCCCTGCCTGAGTTTGACAAGATTTTGTATCGTCATCTTGGTTATACCTTTAATCGTGTAGCACGCTCATTTGCCTATGCCTTCACTGGTGGTAGCTATGATGCACCGACGACTGCGGATGATTTTAGTGAAGATTACTATAAGTCGATCAACCGCTTGAGTGCAAACTTTGCCTTTACCGCAGACATGTGCTTAGGTCTACTTGCAGGTGATATCAAACGTAAAGAAATGCTTTCAGGTCGTTTGGCTGATATGATTTCACATCTGTTCATTGCGACATCAATTTTGAAGTTTTATGAAAATGGTCAACGTACTGAAGCTGATCAACTTCATGCTCAATTGGCTTTGGACAAGAGCTTGTATCAAGTCCAAGAAGCTTTCTTTGGCTTGATTGATAATTTCCCAATTCGTCTTCCAGCGATCTTGGTGAAATTGATCTGCTTCCCATTTGGTCGCCCATTTGAAAAACCATCGGATAAGCTAAAAGTCAAACTCGGTGACTTGATCATGACTGACAACAGCTTCCGTGATGTTTTGAAAAAACATGTGCATTATAGCCTTGATCCTAATGACGTGACTGGTCGCATGGAAAGCACATTCCAAATGTTGCTCAACATCGAACCGTTATGGGAAAAGTTCAAACGTGCTGAAAGCAAAGGTCAGTTCAAAGGCTTAACGTTCCAAGAACATTTGAATGATGCCGTGACACAAAACTTTGTCACAGCGGAAGAAGCATCGCAAATCGCTGAATACAATATCAAGCGTTTTGACAGCATGTTGACCGATATTTTTGATATGGAAATTGACCAAACATTGCCGTTGGACAATCCATACATTGATCAACAACCGCAAAACCAACAACAGTAAATCAAACTGTAAAGCCCCAAATTTCGATTTGGGGCTTTTTATTATTTTAGTCACTCAGGAGTTATGCATGAACTATTCAAGTCAGCTCAATATCGACACAGACAATGCTGAAATCATCATCAAAAAGCTGGTCAACCATTGGCGTCACAAGATGGAAATCACCCAAGAGAAAGATATCTCCACGATTCCATTTTCTGAAACTGCGCATGCCACGCTAGAACATCAACCAAATCAACTGATCGCAACACTACATACTGAACAACAAGAAGACTTAGAAAAATTGCAAAATGTGGTACTTGATCACCTCAATCGTATGGCAAAACAAGAGTTTGCAGACAATTGGCAACCTTTAACTCAAACCTAAGTTGTTAGTTTGACTTATTTTAAATATTTTAAAGTTATTGCTTGTATTCCGTGATCGACTCAGTTATAAATTGTCTAAGTCAGTGAGAAACATCTAAATTGTTTATATATTTAAATAGTTTATGTCAAATTAAAATGAAATTTCACGGTTATATGGCAGTCTAACATCAGCGCTAGACTGCTTTTTTTTGCCTCGCTTTTTTAGCTTAGCTTTTTGTTTCAAGTTTACCGTTTCATTCAAATAATCTTAATCAATAAAAGCTTAACGACTGTCTGCCATCAAATGCTCAATATCATCAATGGATTTCACCACATCTTTGGTCATGATCAACGGCGCATCATTGGTCAGCATCACATCATCTTCGATACGAATCCCAATACCACGCCATTTCTCATCGACGCTTTCATCATCAGGCGCAATATAAAGCCCAGGCTCAACGGTAACCACCATACCTTCTTGATAAGCACGCCACTCACCATTCACTTTGTATTGCCCTACATCATGCACGTCCATCCCAAGCCAATGCCCTGTACCGTGCATAAAGAATTGATTATAGGCTTCGGTTTCGATCAGCTCATTGAGTTCTCCTTTGAGTAAGCCAAGATCAAGCAAGCCTTCTGTGAGAATTCGAATGACTTGCTCATGAGGCAGTTTGTAATGATTACCTACTTGTGTTGCATCTATCGCAGCCAGTTGCGCAGTCAACACAACCTCATATAGCGCTTTTTGCTCCCCAGTAAATTTGCCGTTAACTGGGAAAGTACGAGTAATATCACCTGCATAGTATTGATATTCACAGCCTGCATCGATCAAGACCAAGTCGCCTGATTTGAGCATTTGATTGTTTTCGACATAATGCAAAATACAAGCGTTTGCGCCACCACCGACGATGGTATTGTACGCAGGCACACCGCCATACTGTCCAAACACATAATGCAACTCAGCTTCCAAGGCATATTCCATCATTTTAGGTCGGACTTTTTGCATGGCACGCGTATGCGCTTCTGCGCTGATTTTCCCAGCCATTTGCATTAATGCGAGCTCATCAGAGGATTTGATCAAGCGCATCTCATCGAGCAAACCATCAAGCTGGATTAAATGCTGTGGCGATGTTCCGCCTTGACGTTGTTTAAGCTGAACTTTTTGACACCACTCACCGACGCGTACATCGAACTTTTTGGTCTGACCAAAACGGACATACAGTTTGTCTTTTCCAGCGAGTAGAGAAATGATTTCATCATCTAAATCTTCAATCACAAAGGCTTGATCTGCGCCATATTGCGCTAATGCACCCTCGATCCCTGCACGATAGCCATTCCAAATTTCCATCGCACGATTTCGTTCACGACAGAATAAGGTGTAACACAGCCCGCCCTGATCATCTGTTTCTAGCACTGCAACGGCTTCGGGCTCAGCAAATCCAGTTAAATAGTAAAAACTACTGTCTGGACGGTATTTATAATCTGCATCTCGATTGCGGTACATTTCATCACGTGTGGCAATGATAGCAATAGCATTTGCACCCATAGCTTTGGCAAGTTGCTCACGACGTGACGCAAAAACAGACTGATCGAGTGTAGACATAGCATACCTTTTTTCAAAAAGTCTCCCCTTGCGAGTCAGTGACTCTCAGGGGATATTTAGAGGGGTTTTCATGTAGGTATACCTTATTTCTCACTAGGAATACCTTGATAAATTAGCGTAAATTTAATTTCTATTTATATTTAACTTGGACGATGTGGCGTAAACATTTCCACCACATTTGACGTATTTTTGCTTGGTGAAGCGTTCAAGTGTGAACCTTTGAGCAATGCAGTTTCAGCCACATCGACTTTTTTACGTCCTGTAGACAGGCTGACTGGGATTAAGCGCACAAATTCATACAGCTCGTTATAACTCAACTCGCCCTCTTCATCGTCATCTTCCGCTTCGAATTCAACTGAAGCCACATCTTGCAAGTGCTCAATCCATTCGGCTTCATCACCACGAATATGACCCGATGCCATACCAAAACCAAGTACCACACCTGCACACCAATCCGCCAGTGCATCAACACGTTCGTTCAATGTATGTTGATCATCAGGCAACATCGGCAAATAATCCAATTCATCATCATGTAAAGATGCGGCAATATCTTCTGCTTCATCAGCTAAAAGCTGTAAAGCCTCAGCAGATAACTCAGGAACTTGTAGGCTATCGAGGATCGCTTGCCACTGTTCCAATGTCGGCGCTTGCGTTACACAAACAATACCTGTCAAGATACCGTGTAACTCATTCGGACTTGATAATTCTTCGATGCCGTTAAATGCATCATTCCACTCATTCCAACCTGTAATATCGTCTTGCATTCGTCTTTCCAATCTCTATACTGCTAGTATATTATCGAGTAAATAGGCATTGTGCGATACCACTATGTTAGAACAATTACAGCATTTACAACAGCAAGTGCAAATTTTGGTCAAACACGTCCAAGATTTAAAGCAAAAGCAAACCGATCAACAGCATATTCATGCGCAAACTGCACAAAACTTGCAACGTCAATTAGACGATGCACGTTCTGCTTTGCAAGAAGCACAGGATCAACAGCAGAATACTGCCCGTGCATTAACACAAGGCAGAGATCAGCATCAGCAGTTGCAACAAGAACATCAAACACTATCTGATAAATATCAACGACTTGAAAATAGTTGCAATGAATTGCGCAAACGCTTTGAAGCTTTAATCACACAGAAGAATCAACTCAAAAGCGATTATGACAATCTCGGCACACAAAATGAAAGCCTCCAGTCACAACTGAAAGAGCTTGGTCAAGTACGTGATCAACTGCAGAAGAAAAATGAACAAGCACGTCAAAAAGTCGAAGCGATCATCCAACGCCTTGCTATCTTGGGTACAGCACAAGATAGCAACAGCTTAAGCATTCAACAATTGGCTCACCCACATGCAGAACAATTAGAATTTGAGGACAGTACAGCAAATGACTGAGAATACCGCCGTCGAATTATGGCTTTTAGATAGTGTCTACAAACTAGGTTGCCCTGCGAATCTACAAGATGAACTGCGTAGCGCAGGCGATTTGCTAGAGCAAAAGTTCAAAGCGATGCGTAGCGCCAATCCACGTATGGACAATCAAAAAGTCGCAGTCATGGTTTCATTGCAACTCATGCAAGAAGTGATCGAGATGAACAAATCGTTACAACAATATAGTCAGTGTGAGAATGCGCTTGCTGATATGGTCGATGCGTTGGATCAACAAATCACGCAAATTCAAGCAACTAATGGCTAGTTCAGTGATACTTGATTAGCCCTTGCTTGTGTTAATTGTTTAGCAATTCAGCGACAAATGAGTGAAACCACTGATATGATGTTTGTACATTGATTTAATCAAGCGTTATAATAAAGCCAACTCTGGGATGTTCGCCAGCAGGTCTATTCCCCTGAGCCGATATCATCACTTACGGATATGTTCTGTATGGTTTGGGTGTATGTCTACCTTGAGTAGAAAACCGAAAAATGATACGTCATCTCCACCTTGAACTTTAGGGTTCAAGGGTAACGACTAGTAGCGGCATCTTCGGAGTTAATTTTTATTTAATCGTTGATTTTATCAGCTGAATTTATATAAAACGCATATCGATACAATCATAACAAGTGATATTTTTTACCCACTTTCAACGATAAGAAAATAAATAAATTATCAATCCTGTGATGAATTTTCCAGTTTGAGATACTGGGTTAACATTTAGATTCATGTTTGCAACTATATAGCCAATTGAGATCAGCACTGATCTACAATAAAGTCTGAAAATATTCGGGATAAATATAGCTGAGCATTGTATAGGATGACTCATTAGGAATTAAACATTTATAATAATGATTCTCATTAAAATGGCATTTTTTACACTTAAAATTATTTCCTCATGATTTCGACAGCAATAAATGTGATGACAACTTCATGACGCTTTGACATTGCAAATCAGTAAAATTCAAAAACTTGTAAAAAAATGTGTAAAAAACACGCAATGTTTATGTGATAGACATCAATAAAATAATTAAATATTAATATTTTTCAATGGTTTAAATTTTTTATTACCAGCGGTTGAATTTTTACAAAAGAGGCGTATAGTGCGCACTATCTGTTTCAAAAGAATCGAATTGTATGAGTTTATTACATCGTTTTGTATTGTCGAATCAACATCAAAATACACAGCGCAACCATATAGCATGCATTGAAAATGACTACGCAGGTAAATCTTGCGAGCAACTTTTTCAAATCCTTGGCAACACGCAAGATCAAGACCTGATCTCTGGGCTCAAGAAACTTCTGCTTTCTCGCGGCTATACACGTAAAGAAATTCAGCAAGTGATCCAACCAACGCCACACTGATCGCAAAGATTTTAGCAATCGATAAAAAATGACGCTTGATGCGTTTTTTTTATTTTTGATGAATAACAGAAAATAAAAAAGACTGATCAGCATAGCTTATCAGTCTTTTTGTAACTTGGTAGGCGTAAGCAGATTCGAACTGCTGACCTCTACGATGTCAACGTAGCGCTCTAACCAACTGAGCTATACGCCTAAGTGATGCGAATAATAGCACTATTGCCTAGATAGACAAGTGTTTTTTTAGCTTTTTGGTGTGATTGTATATTTCGCCAACAACTGTATAAGCTCGTGCAACTGCGCATCACTCAACTTGGCAATATATTGATGTTGCGTATATCGCTGAATAATTTCATCAAGCTGTTGCTGTGCTAATAAGCGTTGATTGGCTTGATTATCAAGTTGTATCCGTTGAAGCCATGTTAATACGGGTTCATTTAGCTGACGGTTCAATCCAATTTTTTGTAGTCGTTTAGAGAGATTTTCTATCGCTTGATCGAGCTTGGAACGTTTTATTTTTTGCTGACGGGATAACCACCATACCACCAAGCCAATTACAGTAATCAATGTTACGATGAGTACAATCAACTGTTCAGACAAATTATCAATAGAAAATTTCTTTAGCCAATCTCGTTGTGTGCCTTGATCGAAGCCCACTACTTTGCTTTGCCATTGATAACTGGCATAGTCCATCCAAATCCGAGCTTGCATGAGCAGGTTGCTTGAGCCCGACCAATTACTCAGTGCACTATCACCAAATACAGTATCATTTTGATTGGCATAGTCTTGCATGCCGAGATTAACCCGATCAGGCGCAATCGCAGCAGTCGGATCAATACGCACCCAACCTTCACCTGCAAACCAAACTTCCGTCCACGCATGCGCATCGAGCTGACGCACTTCCCAAGACGCACCATCAGGCGCAGACTTTCCGCCTTGATAGCCCACCACAACACGAGCAGGAATACCGACCATCCGCATTAAATTGGTATATGCCGAAGCATAATGTTCACAAAATCCTGATCGAGTCCGAAACAGAAAATCATCAATGCGTTCTTCACCAAGCAATGGCGGTGATAAGGTATAGCTGAAATTATTGGTGCGAATCCAACTGAGAACGGCATTGGCATAACGCTTAGGATCATTGCCTTGTTGTTGAAATAGTTGCTGTGCAAATGCCAATGTTTGGGTATTACGCCCCTCTGGCAACGCCAAACTATACTGCCGAGTTAGGTCATCTAGCACAATATTGGCACGTGGTTTTGGTATAATATAGGCAAGATCAAACTGCTCTCGACGAGCAATTTCTCCAAAAGACTGAATGCTTAAATCAGGCTTCATGCGTAGCGGAAACTGTGACACGCTATGATCAAGACTATAGACCCAACGCTGAAATGTCGGCTCCAAGATCAGTTGATAATTGGCAAGCCTTGCACTTTGACCATTTGGAACTTGATACCAATTCGGGATTTGCCAAGTCGATTGACCACGTTCAGGCAACAGACCGTAGTTGTAGCGGGTCATACGGCTTGGTGTCCACGTCGTGCCATCATAGTCATCCAGGACCATCGCTCGCCAGTACAGATTGCTTGGCGTTGGCATTTGATTTGGATCATCAAAAACCACTCGAAATGCCAACGCATTGGACTGACTGAGATTGGCAATATCGCCTGGTGTCATACTGTCGCTGACGCCTGTCGTCGCTTGTTTATTATTACTTGGCATACTCCACAGCGGTGGAAAACGTGGGAAAAATAAGAACAACATCACCATAATCGGCGCAGCAAACCCCAATAATTTCAACACCGTTTTAAATGCATGTTGTCTGAGTTGCTTGACCGACACATCTTGCACCAGCACTTCTTCATAAGCACTATGATAGCTTTGCAACTGGTACATGCCATAGAAACATTGAAAAATCGCAATCAATACCGCAATGGTGGTAAAAATCCCCTGACCATATAAAAATGCTGCCGCAGCTACAAACAGCGCAAAATTAAAATGAATAATGCCATCCCGATAATTTTTTAGCTCATAACCTTTACCTAGTAGAATTAAAGCTAAAGCTGCACAACCCGCATCAACGCCAACAAAAGTGTGATACTGGGCAAAAATAATCACTAAACCTGTAATCACCACAGCATATTGCAATAGCTTTGCGCTTAAGCCTTTTTGTGTCTGTACAATCGTGCCATGTTTGAAAATTTGCCATTGCCAAAAAGCCAATACCAAGAGCATCAAGGCTGTCTGTGCAATCGGTAAATAATAGAAATGTGGTAATAGCACCAGAAAGGTAGCAAGTAATAAGGATTGATAATTCTTTTGGCTGAGCGGGCTATAAGCGATCGCTTGGCGTACATTTGCGCTGAGCTGATTTTCAGTTCCACCCTCAAATTGATCAGCACTGTTTTTCTTTGCCTCGAAAATTCTCATCATCAAGGCTCCTGTGCAAGCATCAATTTGGCTTGATGATAATGCTGTTCACCCATCCCAAGCGGGAGCTGAGCTGACGGCAGTTGCAGAGAAAATGCCATATGTTGATCGTAAGCTTGTTGCACCAAGTACATGAGTTGACTTAATTTCTCCTCATGTAATGACAGTGTCATTTGAGCGTAATTAAAATCCAATTGCTGATGTTGATGCTGTTCAAAAGTTTTTACCAATAAGCCTCGTCCTTTGGCATATTGTTGCCATGCAATCCGATTCAACGCATCGCCCGATTGAAACTCTCGAAGATGACTAAAGTCTTCATTGCCGACTTGTTCACGTTCATTTTGCTGACGCAAGCCATATTGCTGTAAATCCACTTCGATCGGCATCGGTGCAATCCAAATCTCCTGCTGTGGAAAGACATAGCTCCATGCTTTGATTATGCCAAACGGATAAACACTAAAAAAATTAAAGCGCTCTAAACGATGTAAACCACGTTGTAGCGGTGTGTCGGTAAATTGCACGACCATTGGCGATTTCAGCACAGTGATTTTCTTGGCTGTATTTTGAAACTGACAACGTAAATGTAGATGAATTTGATTTTTTGCAGGTTGGAATTGAAATTTTAAAGTCAACGGCTGTGCAACTTGACCAAGCTGTTCCACTTCCAAATCAATCGTTAAGCCATAAAGTTGACGAAATGCCAAATAAAAACTCAGCACCAAAATCCCTGTGAGCAAAAAGCACAACGCCAAAATTAAGTTGTTGGCGTAATTCACCCCTGCAATAAAGGTAATGATCAACAATACTAAAAACAGATAACCTTCCCGATTGAAAAACACAAACACGTCATTTTGCTTGAGCGTACGTTGCTCGGTCAGCTTGAAGCGTCTGCCAATCCATTTTTGCCATCGTTTTTTAATCATATTTAGTCATCGTCAATCAGGATTTGCGTTAATTTTTTTTAAAGTTCAATCGTCTGCACAGCCTGTTTTAAATCTTGCTCCGACAGGTGAATACGATGCGCCACCACCGAAGCAAACACCGCTTGCACATCTTCATGAATCACATAGCCTCGCCCCTGTATCAGCGCATAAGCTTGCGTGGCACGTTTCAATGCCAATAAACCACGAGTCGATAAACCTGTGACTTTACTGCGAGTCCATGCTGTGAGTCGTTGTAAATAATCCAAAATGGCATCCGATAAAATCACTTGTTCACGTAAAGCCTGCAAACGTAGCACCTCATCTTGAGAGAGCACGGGATCAATTTCATCCAGCAATTTACGTCGATCTTCACCACGTAATAATGCACGCTCCGCCTCTACGGATGGATAGCCCATCGACAGGCGCATCAAGAACCGATCAAGCTGTGACTCAGGCAAAGGGTAAGTGCCCGATTGTTGTAGCGGATTTTGCGTGGCGATCACCCAAAATGGTTGTGGCAACTGATGACGCACACCTTCAATCGACACCATACCTTCTTCCATTGCCTCAAGTAGCGCACTTTGCGTCTTTGGGCTACTGCGGTTGATCTCATCGGCAAGTAAAATCTGACTAAAAATCGCCCCTTGATTAAATTCAAATTGAGATTTTTCAGGATGAAAAATATTTGAGCCTAAAATATCACTTGGAAGCAAATCATTGGTGAATTGAATCCGTTGATAATGCAAACCTGACAAAGTCGCCAAAGCCTGTGCCAAGGTAGTTTTACCCAGTCCAGGAATATCTTCAAACAATAGATGCCCCTCGGCGATGAGGCAACATACCGCCAGTTTGATTTGTTCAGGTTTATCCAAAACCACTTGGTTGAGTTGATCAAGATATTGCTCAAGTTTAGGGAAAATCTCGGTAAGCTGTGCTTGGAGTTCAGCCAATTTTTCTGTGGTCTGCGCTGAATCCAACTGATGATTTGTATCTACAGATTGCATATTATCCAATTTATTTTTTGACCACAGCATAACTATCCCTGAATATTTTTAAATAATAAAAAAATCGTGCCTCTCAACACAGTGCAATACAACACACTTGATAATAAGAGTACACGATTTAGAGATTGCAATGTGATCTTTACTGCGAAAAATCGTTGCAAATTTTGATCTTACACAACACGTCTTAACACGGACATTTCTTCATATTTCCTGCTTTAGATGGATAACGCGCATCAACACAGTAACGAAAGAATGTCTTTTCATCCATAGCTTCAAGATCGGGATGATGCTCACGCATATGCGCAACATACGCCTGATAATCAGGCACGCCAACCATTAGCCGAAAACTCTGCTGAAGTCGTTGCCACAACTCAGCGATTCTTGACCAGTTTTTAGGTGAAAGTAGCAGGTGCTTTTGCGACAAGATGGTGAATTTAATAATGCGTACCATCACACTTTTGCCGTTTCTAAACAGTTTTAAATTAAATGGTTTGATCTGCATCATCAGTGTCCTTTGAATTCATTGGCCGTCATCGGTTTCTCTGAATAAATCGCTTCCGCCTCTCTCACCGTTGGCGTTGGGCTTGCCAAAGCACGGCGAATAATGCCGATCGACGCAAAGATCATCACAATCGCCACAATCATAAAGAATGCACATAACGCCGCATTGATTTGATTGGAGAAAATCACAGTTTGCATTTCTGCAACAGATTTTGCAGGCGCAAGGATTTCATCACGAGCCAAAGCTTCTTTGAAACGATTCGCCTGTGCAAGGAAGCCAATTTTTGGATTTTCATGGAAAATCTTTTGCCAACCCGCAGTCATACAGGTGATGAACAAGAAAATGGTTGGGACAATGGTCACCCAAACATATTTTTCCTTTTTCATCTTAAACAAAATCACCGTACCCAAAATCAATGCCATTGCAGCAAGCATTTGGTTACCGACACCAAAGAGTGGCCACAAGGAGTTAATCCCGCCGAGCGGATCGACTACGCCTTGATAGACGAAGAAGCCCCATGCGGATACTGCGACACCTGTACCGATCAAGTTGCCGACAAATGAACTTGAATTTTTAATCGCTGGAATCACGATTCCCGCAGTGTCTTGCACCATAAAACGACAAGCACGTGTTCCTGCATCGACCGCAGTCAAGATGAATAAGGCTTCAAACAAAATCGCAAAGTGATACCAAAATGACATCATGGCACGACTATTGAAAATCTCGGAAATAATATGCGCCATACCGATCGCAAAGGTTGGCGCACCACCAGTCCGAGATAAAATCGTATGCTCACCCACCTCTTTTGCCAAAGTTGAGAGCATCTCAGGACTGACCACAAAACCAAGCTGACGCACTGCTTCAGATGCACTTTCCACCGTTGTACCGATTACCGCAGCAGGTGCATTAATCGCAAAGTAAACACCCGGATCAAGCACAGTGGCACAGATCATCGCCATGATCGCAACAAAAGACTCCATCAACATACCGCCGTAGCCGATCATACGAATATTGACTTCATTATCGACCAATTTTGGTGTGGTACCACTTGATACCAAAGCGTGAAAGCCTGAAATCGCACCACAAGCAATGGTGATAAAAAGAAACGGAAATAATGAACCAGAGAATACAGGTCCTGTACCATCGACGAACTGCGTCACTGCAGGCATTTTCATCTCAGGTAATGCAATCACGATACCGATCGCGAGTCCTGCAATCACACCAATTTTCAAGAAAGTAGAAAGATAATCACGTGGCGCAAGTAATAACCATACCGGCAGTACCGATGCGACAAAACCATAAATCACCAGCGCCCAAGTGAGCTGCGTACCTGTCAAGGTAAAGAGTGGCCCCCAATATGGGTCAGCGGCAATATGACCGCCATAGACAATACCAAGCATCATCAATACAAAACCGATAATTGATACTTCCGCAATTTTCCCAGGACGGATAAAGCGCATGTAAATGCCCATAAACAAGGCAATTGGAATGGTCGCTGCAATACTGAATACGCCCCATGGACTTTCCGCCAATGCTTTAACAACTACAAGCGCCAATACCGCAAGAATGATAACCATCACCCCAAGCGCACCGAGCATCACGATCACACCTGCAAAAAGAGCCAAGCTCCTGCTTTGCAATTTCACCCAGTGAGCGACCGTCACGTCGTGTCGAAATGAACAGCACCAAGAAATCTTGTACTGCACCTGCCATCACCACACCGACCAAGAGCCAAATCGTACCGGGTAAATAACCCATTTGTGCAGCGAGAATTGGTCCGACCAAAGGTCCTGCACCTGCAATCGCTGCAAAGTGATGTCCATACAAGACATATTTATTGGTTGGGACATAGTCCAAGCCATCTTTGAGTCGATGCGCAGGCGTCAATCGTCGATCATTCAGCTCGAAGACTTTTTGGGCGATGAATAAACTATAAAAACGATAAGCGATGCTATAAATACACACCGCAGCAAGTACAAGCCATACGGCATTGACATGCTCACCTCGACTGAGTGCCAAGATCCCAAAAGAAATCGCACCGACAATCGCAATTAAAACCCAAATGATTTTCGATTTTGTGGTGGATTGTTTATTTGTCACATCCATGTTGATACCTTACCCGTTGTTGTTGCTTAGCATTTCAATGATTCAGTGAAGTGACTCTATGAATTATTGGGCAACAATTTTGTTTCAACTGTACTGCATCTCTACGACTTTGGAACTACGACTTTGGCATAAAATTGGCATTAAAAAAGGAGATAAATTAATCATCTCCTTTTTAAGTTGTTAAATATGGCTCAAAAATTAAGCACGTTCCATTTACGCACGTTCTAAGTAATCACCTGTACGTGTATCAACACGGATACTTTCTTCTTGCTGAACGAATAACGGTACACGTACCACAGCACCAGTTTCAAGTGTTGCAGGCTTACCACCTGTACCCGCTGTATCACCTTTGACACCTGGATCAGTTTCAACAATTTTTAAGATCACAAAGTTCGGTGCATTGACATTCAATGGTACGCCATTGAACAGCATGATGGTGCATTTTTCATTTGAGTCATCTTTAAGCCATTTTGCTGCATCGCCCATTGCTGTTTTGTCGGCAGCGATTTGCTCAAAATTTTCAGAATTCATGAAGTGCCACATTTCACCGTCGTTGTAGAGATATTCCATCTCAACTTCCATGATGTCAGCAGCTTCTAGGCTTTCACCAGAGCGAAAGGTTTTTTCTAATACTTTACCTGATTTGAGATTACGCAATTTCACACGGTTAAAGGCTTGCCCTTTACCTGGTTTTACATATTCATTTTCCATGATTGAACATGGGTTACCGTCAAGCATTACCTTAAGACCTGACTTGAATTCATTTGTAGAATAATTGGCCATGATCGGCACACTCCAACTTTATAAAAAAAATAAACGGTTCAACTATACTATAATGCCGCATCGCATTATCAATTTGTGTCGCATGATAAACTATTTATACCAAGAGAAAAACTGGCAATCGCAACTGAATGATTTAATTTCTGATCCAGACGAACTTTTGGCACTGCTAAACTTATCTGCAAGCGACCTCAAATCAGAACAACTACTGTCACAACATGCGCATCAGCAATTTAAATTGCGTGTGCCTCGTCAGTTCGTTGCCAAGATGCAAACTAGTAATGCTTACGACCCGTTATTTTTGCAAGTCTTTCCACATCACTTGGAAATGCAAGATATTGAGGAACAAATTCAAGCAGGATTCAGCGCCGATCCCTTAGGTGAGCTTGAAGCCAACACCCTACCAGGCATGTTGCATAAGTATCAATCTCGTATTTTGATGACGATCACTGGTGCATGTGCGATTCATTGTCGCTATTGTTTTAGACGACATTTCCCTTATCATGAAAACTTACCCAAATCAAAAGATTGGCAAGCTATTGCACAATATATTCTCGACCACCCGAAGATTAACGAAATTATCTTAAGTGGTGGAGACCCACTGTCAGTTTCCAATGAAAAATTGGCACTGTGGATTAATCGCTTTGAGGAACTTCCTCAAATCAAAACTATCCGTCTGCATACACGCTTACCGGTAGTGATTCCACAGCGTATTGATGAGGATTTAATCAAGATTTTATCAACGACACGCTGCAAGATCATCATGGTGGTGCATAGCAATCATGGTAATGAGTTAGATGCAGATTTTGATGTGGCAATGCGCAAGCTATCCGAGATCAATGTGACACTATTCAACCAATCTGTACTTTTAAAAGGAATTAATGACAATTTTCAAACTTTAAGCCAGTTAAGCTATCGACTGTTTGATGCACGTGTGCTACCTTACTATTTGCACGTCTTAGATAAAGTGCAAGGTGCGTCACACTTTCTAATAACAGACGCCGAAGCACAAACAATTTATCAAGCACTTTTAAAAGAATTATCAGGTTATTTGGTGCCAAAACTCGTTCGTGAGTCGTCAGGGGAGCTACATAAAACACCGCTGAATGTCTTTGGGTGAGATTCTTAGGGGGATAATACATGACCGTAAAGTTGGAAAAGTTATTCCAAGAGTCCGTTGATTTAAATATTAAGCAACTGACCTATATTTCAAATTTTAAAACGGACACCCGAAACTGGGCTAACCAGCTCATGCAGCTCGATCTTGGCGAAGCTGCCAAGCAAGTTTTTGTTACCTTGCTTGAGCTTCGAAGTCTAAACTGTAGTGATCTGTCTCGCTGGAAAATCTTGCAAAACATTGAACCTGACCTTCAGCATCTGTTCTTCTCTCTTGAGCATCATTATCTGAATAATGCCATGATCGATACCTTGCGAGATCAGCAGATTGCCGACCTTGTTCTTGAGATCAAGTGTCAACATGCGTTGCTCTATCGTGATATGGCGAAGCGTGTTCAACATCAACTGGAAAATCATAAATTCTCGATCTTTGAATTATCACGTAAAAAGAAACTGACCATTCTGAGAACTTTTTGTGCGTATGCTGTGCTCAAGTTGTTGACCGACCTACTCTATTCATTGCAACTCATCTATTTTGATGAACCGAAACACTTTTGGCACACTGCATATGACATTATTTGGATGGCACGTGCATTTAAATTCGATAAAGAAAAAATCGATGTCAGTTTAGAAAAATATCAAGCCCAACAAGAAAATATCGAAAATGCATTCATTGAACTTGCCCTGCTCAGCTTATTGAATAATCATAAGCTCCGCCAAGAAGACCTAAAACATCTGAAAAACTGTCTGCCATTTTGGCTACATCTTGTTAAAATCAGCAATGACCCATACCCAGAAGCAAAATTCTGTTGCAACCTCTTTGGTGATCGTGCGCCATCAACGGTATTAAGTAAGTTTACGGACCAACGAGATAGCATTTATCTCAATGCGACTGAACTACTCAATCACATTGAGTCGACCATGCAGCCCAATGCAGCTTATTTTTCCAAAGAAGAACAGCAAAACCTCAATATTGTGATTAAAAGTCATATGCTGACCACATTGAATAACGATGGTGTGCGTAAAAATACCCGTTTTGCTGATGAGGGAAATGTTGAACTTGCACTTGGTATCAGTGCGGCGCATTACTTCTTATCAGGGGCCAAACATTTTAAAGAAAGTTTGATGCGTGAGAGTGACCTCACGATCCAAAACTCTGCACTGAGTATTTCCGATTTGGCAAATGATCAAGAATGGAAGCTGTCGAGCAAAACATTCGAACAACGCTATAACGCCGAAATTACGAAGATTTATCAATCGTATATCGTCAACCGCAGCAGCAATGGATACTGCTTGAGTTGGCAAAATCCACTACCAAAACATCTTCGCACTGGTGACTTTATTCTGCTGCGTGAGCAGTCTGATCAACCGTGGTCTGGTGCATTGATTCGCTGGTTAAAAAACACCGATCAACAAAATGTAGAGTTTGGTGTCGAACTTGTGGTCAACAAAATGGCGCCCGCTGCGGTATCACTGGGTAAAAAAACCGTTGAGGTGATTTATCATCCTGCGATTTTGACCATCGACGATAATAATAAATTTTCACTCATTTTGCCAAGTCCACAGATTTTCCACGAAAATCAAAATCTGACTTTACGCTTTGGTACAGAGGAACTACGTATTTTCTTAAAACAATGTATTAGCCTAGTACAGAGCTGTGCACGTTTTGATTTTGATCTGCTAGAGCAGTCCAAACTTACGCTACTCAACGCCTATTTTGAATCTCAAGTAAATAACATCGACACACAGGATTTGTGGGAAGCCCTGAAATGAAGCTACTTTTAAATGACAAAAAATCTCAAACTCAAGTGATTCGTTTTTTGATGATTGATAGTCAACAAAACACGCTCAATGCAATTCAACAAGGCTTAAAAGACAGACTCAGCGCACATGGTAAATTATTGGATGATTTATCTAGCTTTGAAAAAATGTTAAACCTGCAATGGGATGTGATTTTATTTAAAAATGCTTATGATTTTGATCATGAAAAAGCCCTTGAACTCATTGAAGCAAAACATAAAGTCACACCCGTGATTTTATTGAAAGATCAAAATGATGAATCAATTCCCGTCAAAAAAGCCTATCAAGCAGGTGTTTTCGACATCATCGCTGCACATGATTTGGATCAATTGGCAGTAAGTATTGCGCGAGCAACTGCATACTCTCGCCTCTCTCGCAAAGAACACCAACTCTCCCAAGAGATTGATAAGCTTCAACAGCAAACTCAAAGCTTGGTAGAAACCACAGACTATGCTGTTGCCACTTTTCAAGAAGGTGTGCATGTTGCAGCTAATACTCAATATGCTGAGTTATTTGGCTATCAAGACAGCGAAGATTTGATTGGCTTACCAATGATGGATATCTTGCAACCTGAAGACACGCAAGGCTTTAAGCAAAGTTATAAACGCCTAAGCCGTGGCGATTTCGGTCAAGCGGTGTTTAGTATTCAAAGTCGCAATCCAAAAGCCAAACAAAAACAACTCAATCTTCAGTTTGCCGAAACCGAATATGATGAAGAGTCTGCATTGCAATTGGTAATTGCATCGGACAGTTCAACCACATCAGCGAGCACATCATCTTTTGCCAGTCTAAACGATGTTCAGTTAATGTGTCAGCAAGCTGTCACAGCGAAACCATATTCATCGCTTTTACTGTTTAAGCTCAAACCATTATCTCATGCAAAAATCACCGAGCAATGGGATACATCCACACATTATATGCAGACGGTTCAGACACACATTCAAAAGCTTGTGAATGACAGCGTTTTGCGCATTTCAGAACATGTATTTTTGACGGCGACGAGTTTTGCAGATAAAGCTGAATTGCAACAAAAGCTCAATCAAGTATCGAATTCAATGAATACGTCTGTGCAAGTGGCGGATCTCAATATTCCTTTGAATTTGACACTCTGCTATCGTCATATTGATAGCACCACATTAAATGATCAAATCGAGCTATTGATCGCAGATACCTATCAAAAAGAATACGATGCGACATCTGAAATCTCATTGAGCCCGGCTGATAACTCTATTTCACTAGGTACTCAACCGACACTCAGCCTAGCAGATGAACCGATTCGTTTTGAGTCTCAGCCTACTGAATCACATTTATCAGTCGAAGAAAGTACACCGAGCCAATCGACTTTAGCATCAGCGATTGATTCAACCAATGCATCAAGTTTAGATGAGTCAGAAAAATCATTGGTTGCACAGCTCGAAAACAACTCGATTGCTCTGCAATTTCAACAACTTTATGACAAAGAAGACATTGATGGCTATATTTTCGAAGTCACTGCAAGCTTTGAATATGAGCAACAACAGATTCAATTTTCGCAATTTGATGCATTGAAACGTAATCCACAACTTGCAGCGCGCGTTGACCGTTGGATCTTGGTGGAAGCTTCAAAACGTCTGCATCAATTCCTGCAAAAATCACCGAAAGCACGTATCCTCGTTAATATTCATGCAGCTAGCTTAAATGATGCCACCATTCAAGGTTTACTCAATAAACTCGTCAACTTGATCAATTCAAAGTATGCGAAACCATTGATCTTACAAATTAATGAAGCGGATATTTTGATGAATAAAGATCAAAACACTCAGGCAATCAAATCTATCCAAGAACAAGGTGTCGACGTTGCAATTGCTGAATTTGGCGATTCAATTTATAGCGTACACTTATTGCAACAACTCGATCTTGCTTTTGCTAAACTGACTAAAGGCTTTACCTCGCAGTTGCAAAATGATGAAAGTATGGTTGAACTGCAAGAGAAGATTGATCAGTTCCGTGAACATAACGATTCAATAAAATTCTTAATTAGTCACTTAGATGATATGACTTCATTTGCCAATGCTTGGAATGTCGATGTACGTTATCTACAAGGCGACTATTATCAACCGAAGCAATCTGAGTTTGTGAACAGCGCAGGCTAATGGTTTTGCATCAATAATAAAAAATGGGCTGTGATTACACAGCCCATTTTTCTTTTGTAGATTACGATCATTGAATCCGATCGTAAACCTCAGCTTAGCGTTTGATGCTACGAGACATACCCGCAAAACGTTGCTTGAATTTGTCGATACGGCCACCAGTATCTACAGATTTTTGTTTACCTGTATAAAATGGGTGGCACGCAGAACATACGTCAAGATAAAGTGATTCTTTACCTAATGCAGAACGTGTTTCGATGACGTTACCGCAAGAGCAAGTTGCTGTGAGTGTTTCGTATTTTGGGTGAATATCGGCACGCATGGTCGATGACTCCTAAGTTAGAAAGGTTTTGCTATTCTCGCTATCAACCACTCTCAAAAAAAATTTAAAATTCAAATTTGAGGAAAAGGCACAATTTTCATAAAAATGAAATAATGCAGATTGACACGAAAATAGACCATTTCTTTTGGCCCACCGAGACCTACAAGGTCAGAGCTAAGCGCAACAAGTGGGCAATATTATACAGTACTTTTCTCAATATTGCTATATGTAGGATAACAGCGCAAAACACTAATCATCAGAGTTTGGTAGGTTTTGCTTTGACCATTTTGCAGCAATGACACCGCACACCATCAGTTGAATTTGATGAAAAATCATGATCGGCAAAACCAACATCCCCATCGGCTGCCCTGCAAATAAAATTTGTGCCATTGGCACACCACTTGCCAATGTCTTTTTTGAACCACAGAAAAAAGTAGTGATCTGATCTTGACGGTTAAAGCCAAGCCATTTTGGAATATAAAAGGCAAGCAACATAATAGCCGTGAGCAATACCGAACATGAAAGGATTAAATAAAATAATGTCAACGCATCAAGCTGTTGCCACAATCCTGCAATCACCGCACTGCTAAACGCACCGTAAACGACCATCAAAATACTGCCTTGATCAAACGCTTTGACCAGCTTCGGCACTTTGAGCATATACGGATAAATCCATGTACGAAGTAACTGACCTAAAATAAAAGGTACTAAAAGCAAAGCGACAATTTTAAGGATGGAACTGGTCGGATCGTAAGCATGATTGGTTTGACCCAAAATAAAAAAACCAACCAAAATCGGCGTAATAAACATCCCGATAATATTGGAAAATGATGCACTACATACCGCCCCTGCGACATTGCCACCTGCTACCGAAGTAAAGGCAATTGAGGACTGTACTGTCGACGGCAAAAAGCACATAAACAGAAAGCCAAGATATAAGGCGTCGCCGAGCAAAGGTTGCAAAATCGGTTTGGATAAAATGCCTAATAGCGGAAAAACAATAAAAGTAAAGGCAAACACAAGACTGTGCAGACGCCAATTCATCATGCCCTGAATCACTGCCTCACGAGAGAGCTTGGCACCATGTAGAAAAAATAAAATGGCGATCGCAATCGTCGTCAGCGTATTAAACCCATCCGCCCACTGCCCTGAAATCGGTAAAATACTGGCAAGTAAAACCATTAAAACCAGCAATATCGTAAAGCGATCGACCGCCAAATATTTCAACACAATCTGTACCCCAAACAAAAAATTAAAGGCAATAAAAAACTCGGCATTGATCATAAACGCCGAGTTTAAAAAATCAAGTCAAGTCTTAGTTGTTTCGAGCATTATGATCTTGTTGAATCAATTCCACCTTATATCCATCAGGATCTTCGACGAATGCAATCACTGTGACGCCGCCTTTCATCGGCCCTGCTTCACGCACAACATTGCCGCCACGTTTCTTGATCTCTTCGCAGGCTTGGTAAGCATCCTCTACACCAATGGCAATATGTCCATAGCCATCACCCAAATCATAGCTCGACGTGTCCCAGTTATGCGTCAGCTCAAGTACGGTATGATCGGATTCATCGCCATAACCAACAAAAGCTAGGGTAAATCGCCCTGTTTCATAGTCTTTTTGACGAAGCAATTTCATGCCAAGCACTTCAGTGTAAAACCGCAATGACTTTTCCAAATTGCCGACGCGTAACATAGTATGGAGCATACGCATAATGTTTTCCTCACGATTGGGTGATTGGGGTTGAATTAATGATTAGCCTGTTGACTTTCATGTTGTCTAAGCAGTTTTGCCACCCAAACTACAAGAATCAAAATCGGAATACCAATCAATGTCGTCATCAAAAAGAAATTCGGATAACCGATATTGGTCACGATCGTACCAGAATAACCACCAATAATTTTTGGGGTCAAAGTCATCAGCGAGCTAAATATCGCATACTGAACCGCAGTAAAAGATACACTGGTCAAGCTCGATAAAAATGCAATAAATGCCGCACCTGCAAGCCCCGATGCCAAGTTATCCATGACGATCGCCATATATAACCAAAACTTACTGTATTCTTTCACTACTTTTCCTGAAATGATTTGTTTAGTATCAGCGTTTTCAGTACCACTTCCATTTTCGCTTAAAATCATCGGCAATGGATCAATCAGGTTATTCAACTGATAAGATTGCTTTGATTGATTTGCCAAAGTTGCGTCTGTTTGATCTGATCCTAATTCATCGTCTACAGGCTCACCTTCAACTTGATAACCTGTTTGGCTTTTGAAGATTTCCCCATCGATTTCATAGGTCGCCATCATCGATTTCATGGTCGCATTAGCAAGTTTTTCACTCGGTATCGCTACGGTAAAGTTGCCTTGCATATCCACTTTTGCATCTAAAATTTCATTTGCCACATCGACTTTGACCCGATTATTTTGCTGAATTTCATCAGCAGTCAAGCCAAGCACTTGCCCTTCGATCACCACACTTTTATCCAATTCATTGTTGTTTAAAATGCCATCACGAGTCAGCGGTAAAAAGTGAATTTGCACACGTTCAACCAGCGACTGTGCATGTGTAAATCCAACTGAATAAGGTAAATAACGCTCAACTTGATAAGACTGATCTTGATAAGCCACTTGGGTCACGATCTGTCGATCTTGCTCTAAAACTTGCTGTGGTATAGCAACTTTCCAAAAGCCAACTTCATCGGTGTCGGTCTGATACTGCTGCCCTGCTACCGATACCGCAACCTGCGTGGTCGGCACGCCCGATTTCACCAAGGCAATAAAAATCAAATTGGTACTGCTCGCCAATATCGCACCAATAAACATCACTTTCATGATATTAAAACGCTGTGAAAGCAAACCACCTAAGAAGCCACCAATCAAGGTAAAAATTACCCCGTAAATTTTCACAGCTTCGGCAATTTGTTCTTTGCTAAAGTTCATGTCTTGATAAAAGACATTAGAAATCACACCAGCGACAATATCGGAAATACGGAAAAACCCGATCAACAACAAGAGAACCAAAGCAAGCTTTACGCCATAACGCTTGAAGAAATCTGCAATCGGCGACACCCAAGTTTCCTTCGCCATATCACGATTGACAGCGCCAACTTTGACTAGTGCAAATCCGACGATAAATGCAATCAACGCTGAACCAATAAATCGCACTGCAGCAAGCATAAATGCTAAAAATGGATCGTCCACAGTGATCATTGCTAAGGCTTTACCCAGATAAATAAAACCAAAGACAAAGCTGATCACCGCACAGAAAAAGACAAAAACCAAGCGTAAATAATCGACTCTTTTATAGGTTTTATAGACACGATCAACTTTCGGTTCGCGCACAATCAGCGTCGTGATCACCCCAATGATCATCACCGCCGCCATGATCCAATAGGTCTGTTGCCACGCCTCGTAGATATATTTCCCTTTTGCTGTGCCAAATCCTGCAGCGATAAACAACGCCCCTGCACCTGCAATGATCATCCCGATGCGATAGCCTGCATTGTAGGTCGAGGCAAGAATAGTTTGCATCTCTGTCGGCGCAAGCTCGATACGATAAGCATCGATCACAATATCTTGCGTGGCGGAAGCAAAACCTAGCAACACCGCACCAATCGCCATTTGAATTAATTGCGACTGCCCCATCGCAGGGTCAGACATTGCCATAATGTAGATCGCCACCATGATCAAACACTGCGCAATCAATAGCCAAGCTCTTCGTCGCCCGAGAGTTTTGGTGAGAAAAGGCACGGGAATTTCATCAATCAACGGTGCCCAAACAAACTTAAAAGAATAACCAAGTGCCGCCCAACTAAACATCGTTACGGCACTTTTTTCAATGCCTGCTTCACCGAGCCACAATGACAAACTTGAAAAAATCAGGAGTATCGGAATTCCTGCCGAGAAGCCCAAAAACAGCATAATGATCGCTCGACGATCCAAAAATGCTTTGAATGCATTGCCCCAATTTTTTTTAGCGTTTGCTTCAGCGTGATTTGCATTTGCCATGTTGCTTGATGTTCCTAAAATTTTTGCCAATCGATGTTCAAAACAGTTTCATTGAAATAGTGCTAAACGTATTCAATCGATACGACGTGAAATTTTCAAATGAAGGTTTTCAAATGAACATTTTGACACAATTCAATATTCAGCTTTTCACATTGATTTAAAATGATAAATTTGTGCTAAAAATGCATCAGCCGTTATCTTTTATCCAACTCATCCGAGCTTGCCGATTTATCTTAGATTTTCACTTGAAATAAAGCAATAAAACTGTCACTTTAATGCCTGAAGCACTACTCAATTTTTATGGATTAAATTGTGATTAACAATCAAAAAGCTGCGCATAATACTCTCATTGATTCTCAACCATTATCACAAGACTACACCATCACCGACCAAACTCTGAAAAACAGTCCATTGAAAACCAATCAAGTCAGGGCACTTGAAAACAAACAAATCACACAGACCATGCAAAATACTCGACTTGATGTTGAGCAATTGACCCATTTTGCCGATTTAGACAAGATTCCTGCATCAACACGTCGCATCAAAGCACTCAATGACTTTCTTGGTCAAGATCGTGCCAAAGCTTCGGTGGAAGCAGGTTTGAGCCTACCTTACTCAGGTTACAATATTTTCGCCGTTGGCACTGCGGGCTTGGGTAAACGCACTATGATCAAACGTTTACTGACCCAACATGCCAAAAACTTACCAACACCATCTGACTGGGTTTATGTCAATAACTTCCATGATGCCCGCCAACCGTTGGCACTTGAGCTGGGTGCAGGTCAAGCCCCAAAATTTCAAAAAGCCATGCATGACATGTGGGGCGCAATTTTACAACAATTAGAACGCCGCTTTAGTGCTGATACATATCACAAACAAATCGAAGTGATTCGTGGGCAAGTCAGTCAACAGCAACAAGAAGCATTGTTGGCACTCACCCAAGAAGGTGAAGCACTCTCTTTAAAATTAGTCTCGAAAAACGAAGAGCATATTTTTGTTCCTGTACATGGCGAAAGTCAAAATGCAGACAAAGAAAAATCGCAATCGCAGGAAATGACCCAAGAGGATATCGATGCGCTGAATCCAAAAGATCGCATGAAGATTGCATCAGATATCCGATACATGGATAAAAAATTACAACGACTTGGCTCAACACTCGGCAATATGGAAGATACGGCACGAGACAAAGTCATTGAACTCAATCATGATATTGCTAAGCAAGTGGTCGAACCAAAGATTCAAAATATCTACAAACGTTTTGAAAATGTTGAACATTTGGCAAATTATCTTAAAGCCTATGCCAAAGACATTATTGAACATGTCGAGTTGATTTTGGATCGTGAGGAAGAAGACTTCAGCCCAACGACCTTTAACCGTGTCCCGGCGCGCTATCAAGTCAATGTCGTGACCACGCACAAAGCAAATGCAGGTGCACCTGTGATTTTTGAGGACTTTCCAACCCATTACAATTTGCTTGGACACGTCGAACAGCTCACGCAAATGGGCACCATTACCACGGACTTCACATTGATTCGCTCAGGTGCTTTGCATCGTGCTAATGGTGGTTTTCTGATTTTGGAAGCCGAGCAAATGCTCGAACAAGCTTATGCTTGGCAAGGCTTAAAACGTGCGCTGAAATCTGGAAAACTAAAACTGTCCTCACTGGAGCACATGCTGACGTTGACAGGTAGTATCTCGATTGAGCCACAATCAATACCACTTACTGTTAAAGTGATTCTGCTGGCTGAACCGCAGATTTATTATGAAATCTTAGAGTACGAACCTGAACTTGGTAGCGTATTTAAAATCCGTGCCGATTTTACTGATACCTTACCTCGCACCGAAGTCAACGAACAAGCATATATGCAACTCATCGCCGACTATGTCCAGCGGGATAAATTGCGTGCTTTTGATCGCTCTGCACTGGCTGCATTGCTCACTGACTCAAGTCGTCAAGCCGAAGATCAAAAATCATTGTCATTACATGCCTCGACACTCGGTGATTTAATTCGTGAAGCGCATCATCATGCAGAGAAACAAGATGCCAAAACTGTCACTGCCGAACATATCAACATGGCGCTTCAACATCGCCAATATCGCCTCGGTTATTTGCGTGAATTATACTGGCAAGATCTATCTCGTGGTACGCAACTCATTGAAACTTCGGGCTATCGCTTGGGTCAGATCAATGCGTTGTCTGTGATTCATTATGCAGACGTCGAGTTTGGCTTACCATCACGCTTGACCGCATCAGTCTATCAAGGTGGCGGTGATATTCTCGATATTGAACGCAGTGTCGAACTGGGTGGCTCGTTACATGCCAAAGGGGTATTGCTGATGTCGAGCTTCTTAAAAGCACATTTCGGTCGCACACAAACCCTGCACTTCTCAGCGGCACTTGCTTTTGAACAAAGCTATGGTGAAGTCGATGGTGATAGTGCCACCGTGGCGGAGCTTTCTGCGCTGATCTCGGCAATTAGCCAAATCCCAATTGATCAATCTTGGGCGATCACAGGCTCAATGAATCAACTTGGTCAAGTACAACCCATCGGTGGTGTTAATGCCAAAATTGAAGGCTTCTTCGATGCCTGTAAATTGCAAGGCTTCTCAGGCTCGCAAGGTGTGATAATCCCTCGTCAAAACATGCAACACCTTATGCTTCGCCAAGAAGTGATTGATGCAGTAAAAGATGGAAAATTCCATATTCACGCCATTGATACCATTGATCAAGCTTTGGAAATCCTGATGTCACGTCCAGTCGGTGTCATGGAAAAAGAAGGTCAATATACCAAGGATTCAATCTTTGCTGCGGTAATGCAACAGCTGAACTATTGGCAAGCTGTGGAAGATGGTGAAATCGAAGCGCCTAAAAAATCCAAAAAGAAAAAATCAAAAGAAGGCAAAGCTAAAAAGGACAAAGTGGTTGAAGCTAAAGTGATCGATCAACAAACAAAAATACCTAAATTGAAACGTTCATCAAAAAAATAGTTGGTAGTGCACAAAGCTATTGAATTATTTGTATGTACAATCAGTATTTGATGATTGAATCGATGAAAATGGATATGCCAAAAATTTGTAAGTTAAAGGATGTTTATGAAAGAAAATCTTAGAGATCAAAAAACGAGAATTAAAAACTTAAAATTATTATTTTTACCATAGCATGATCACTATGGTGGGGACGGAGAGACTCGAACTCTCACACCTTGCGGCGCTGGAACCTAAATCCAGTGCGTCTACCAATTTCGCCACGTCCCCGATGTGTTGCGTATATTAGCAATGAGTTTTTCAATTGCCAAGTACTTTTTTTAAAAAACCATGACAAGCGTGTATTTAATCATCAATTTCATAATTTTCGTTTATTTTTAAATCACTTATCACACTTTTTATCGCTGAAGCTCGATTTTTTTTCTGTTTTGCGAGCATGTGGTCCAAACACTCTTGATACTTTTGCAAACCTTTTGGAAGCAGTGGGATCTCTTGTTGACAGTGTGCTGTCGCCCATTGTTGATAGCTATTCAGCTGACCAAACACCGTATAAGGCTTTTCCCCGACTAATATTTCATAAAAGATAATTCCCAAAGCATATAGATCACTCTGCACAGACTTCGCTTGTCCATTGAAAAGCTCAGGTGCCATATAGGCAGGCGTCGCTGTCATTTTGCTGAGGTTTTTTAAATGAGAAGAATGCACAGAATTGATTGGTTGCGATTGTGCAAAATCAATAAGTTGAATGGGTGAATCATGCGTTGATTCGGCATTGAGAAAATGACGACGCTTTAAATCACCATGAATAAAACCCAAGTCATGCAGACCATCAACACATTTTAAGATGTTGATAAAAATCGCTATTCGCTCAGCCATTGAATGCTTTTGAAAATCAATTGTGTGAGCATATGGAAGCACTAAAATTGTGGCATTGTTATCGCTCTGATGCTGAAATTCAGCGGATTCCAGTATCACAAATGGCAAAGCTAAATCTGCACTTTGTAATTGCAAATACATTGCTATTTCATATTGAAAAGTACTTTTTAGCTGTAAATCAGCAACGTCATCGAGATATTTAACAACAAAATATTGGTTTTTTTGGTCAACCAAATCAACGTACTGCCCTAACTTTCGACTAAAATCCGCATTGAGCGATTTGATCTTTTGATAAGGCAGTTTTGGATCAAAGTTGATGTTCATGTGCTGAACCTTGATGTTGTTGCTGTCCAGACTTGAGCACAGTCAAACAATGTTCAATAGTTTTGCCGACTCGAGCATGCATCTCTATACGACTGATCTTCGACCAAGTAGCGCGCTCACCTTCTTTTTGCAATTGCTTAAAGATTTTCTTATCAGGATTTTTGACCATCCATAGATAATGGTTGAGGTTATATTTCGCAGCGATGTTGATATCACCATAATAGCGCTGTCCAACGATGCCATAGCCATGATCAACCACACGCTGAATCAACGGAAAACTGGATAAATTGTTGCGCGTAAAATCTAAACCTTGCATGGATAAAGTCTTGGCTTGATGACGAATAAAACGACTTGGCCAGCTGAGGAAATCTCGACGATAACGCTGAAAATCCGATTGCATGAACGGCACCACATGCGGATTGACCTGACAAGCGATGCTGTAATTAATATTATAAAGTCGAGCCATACGGATTTGTGGAAAATCACTGCGCACACTGCCGTCAACCCAGTGCGTATTTGCCATATACGGTGTGTACACGCCATCATGGCGTTTAGTTTTGAGGCGGACAGGTGGAAAGAAAAATGGAATCGCACAGGATGCTAATGTCGCACTCCACACCAACAACTCTGGCGACATGATTTCATTCATGATCCGTGGATTATAACCTGTGCTATATGGCGCCACTACAATCGAACAATGTCGACCCGACTTGGCAAAGGCTTCCTCAAAAGTATAATCCCCAAGATTGGCAATCAAGAATTTTTTTAGGGTGCCGATATCCGCTAGACCACCTTGATCTGCCAAAATTTGGTAAATACTGCGATATTTAAAGGCATGGTCAATAAAACCATCGCCTTGGATAAAATCCATCAGCTCTTGATCATTATGCGTTGCCAACATCGCCGCCATGATCGCACCCGCACTAGAGCCTGAAAATACTTTTGGTAATAAATCTTGCTCATACAGCACTTTACACACACCAAGATGAAAAATACCCAGTGTCGCACCGCCTGAGAACATCAATGCAGGCTGACCATAAGCTTTTAAAGCGCCTTCGAAATATTCGATTTTTTCGGCGCGATTAAATGCAGTGAACTCATCGGAAGCGATATGAGCAAAAGCTTTACTCATGCTATCGACATAATCTTCAATCAGTTTCTTTGTCCCTGTAAAAGTTTGATTATAAAGTAAGGGATGCGCAATATTGGCAATATCAAAGTTTAAACCTTCGCGCAAATATTCTGCCAAATCAAGCTGTTGATCATTTTCAATCAATCGCTTCATCCGCACCAAACGCTGTGCCAAAAATGGATACCCGTAATGTGGCGAAGTATTATCAAATTTCCATGCTTCCAGACCCGTCGCCTCATCCAACTGCTGCGCAATAGTTTTCCATTCATTATAATTCTCGGCGTGTTGCAAATCACGCTTCAGTGAAGCGATCAAATAGCGTTGGTGACCATTAAGATGAGCATCGTTGTATATCGGCATAGAAAGCACCAAGTTGATTTTTATTGCATTTATTTAGGCATTGAAATCATAGCATGACACGAAGCCATCTGCTGACTGTAGCGTTTTGTAGTTGTCTAACAAGTTTTAAAAGTTAATTCAGTTGTATTAAAAAAGCCCTAAACCGTAGTTTAGAGCTTTTGTTTTTTAAGTTTACTTTTGAACTAAAGAAACTGTCGAATTAAAGCTGAACAATCGCCTTAATTTGCGCCACCGCTTCATCAACGGTTTTAGCAGTGATTTCAGTATCTGCAAGCTCAGCTTGATCGACAAGTACAGTGATACCAGTTTCACGAAGTAAATTGATGCTGTCTGCATTCAAGTTCGTTTGTGCAATCACCACAATACCGTCAGAGAGTGAGGCACGTTCAAGCTGTTGCGACTGTGCAAATAGCTCAGAAGTCACTGCCAATACCGCAGGTTTTTGACCAAGTCGTGCTGCACGATCTTCAGCAGTCACAGGTTGTGCGCTATCAGACACTTGCGCCAAATCTTCGATCATCGCTGCGCCAATCGTGACATTGCTCAAACGATCAATAAAGATAAATGCACCTGTATGACGACTGTCTTGATAATGATCAAACACGATTGGACGGTCAAATTCAACAGTAATGTCCGCAATACCGTTGAGCTCTAACTGATCAACCTGACCATGCTCAAGCGTATTCACATCGATACGATGGTTAATACGGGTGACTTTGGCAGGGACACTTTGCACGCCAACTTTGACGTTGTACAACTTGCCCACCACCAGCGGATGGTCACTCATCCACACCACAGTCGAACGTACCGCACGAGATACAGACGGTAATGCGCTTGGGTGCGTGATCAAATCACCACGGCTAATGTCGATTTCATCATTTAAAGTCAAAGTGACGGCTTGACCAACTTGCGCCTGATCAAGATTGCCATCATAAGTCACGATTTCTTTGACGGTACTGCGTTTTCCTGAAGGAAGCGCAACAATCTCGTCACCAACTTTCACCGCACCAAGCGCAATCGTGCCTGCAAAACCACGGAAGTCGAGGTTTGGACGATTGACGTATTGCACAGGCAGACGGAAATCTTGCTTCTTGGCATCACGAGTGATTTCAACGGTTTCCAAGATATTCATCAAAGTTTGTGCTTGGTAGCCATCTTGGTAATACCACGGCGTACTTTCTGATGGATTGACCACGTTGTCGCCGTTCAATGCAGAAATCGGCACAAAACGAATGTCTTTAGGCTGACGGTCGCCCAACTGCTCAACGAAAGCATAATAATCTTGGCGAATTTGATCGAATTTGTCTTGAGAAAATTCCACCAAATCCATCTTGTTAATTGCCACCACGATGTTACGAATACCGAGTAATGCAGCAATAAAAGTATGACGACGAGTTTGCGTCTGTACGCCATAACGTGCATCAATCAAGATGATCGCAAGATCACAGGTCGATGCGCCTGTAGCCATATTGCGAGTATATTGCTCATGTCCTGGGGTATCTGCGATGATGAATTTACGCTTTTCCGTGGAGAAATAACGATACGCCACATCGATGGTAATGCCCTGTTCACGTTCTGCTTGCAGACCATCAACTAAGAGCGCAAGATCAACTTTTTCACCTTGTGTCCCGACTTTTTTACTGTCACGTTGTACTGCTTCGAGTTGATCTTCATAGATCATTTTCGAGTCATGCAACAAGCGACCAATCAAGGTACTTTTACCATCATCGACATTACCGCAAGTCAGAAAACGCAATAAGTCTTTTTGTTCATGCTGTTTGAGATATGCCAAAATATCTTGGCTAATCAGTTCGGATTGATGCGACATTTATATTCCGCCTAATATTCTTTAAAAACTTTACCAGTTAAAAACTTAAATCAGTTATTTCAGTGAAAACCAAACCACATGCAATCAACAATGAAATGCAGTGAGAAAAAATTAGAAGTAACCTTCTTGCTTTTTCTTTTCCATTGAACCTGCTTCATCATGGTCAATCATTCGACCTTGACGCTCAGAACTGGTGGTTAGGAGCATTTCTTGGATAATGTCAGGCAAGGTATCCGCTTTTGACTCGACCGCACCTGTCAGTGGATAACAGCCCAGTGTACGGAAACGCACCGATTTCATTTCAGGCACTTCATTTTCACGCAGTGGGAAGCGCTCGTCATCAATCATGATCAAAGTGCCATCACGCTCAACCACAGGACGCTCAGCAGCGTAATACAATGGCACAATTGGAATCTGCTCAAGGTAGATATATTGCCAAATGTCTAGCTCAGTCCAGTTTGAGAGTGGGAATACACGGATACTTTCGCCTTGATTGACTTTACCATTGTAGATATTCCACAGCTCGGGACGTTGGTTTTTTGGATCCCAACGGTGCTTGCTGTCACGGAAAGAATAAACACGCTCTTTGGCACGTGATTTTTCCTCATCACGACGTGCCCCGCCAAATGCCGCATCGAATTTATATTTATCCAATGCTTGCTTTAAGGCTTGGGTTTTCATGATGTCGGTATATTTCGAGCTACCATGATCAAAAGGGTTAATACCCTGCGCCATACCTTCGAGATTTTTATGTTCGATCAATTCCAGACCATTTTTCTTCACCATCTCATCACGGAAGGTGATCATGTCTTTGAATTTCCAACCTGTATTGACGTGCATCAATGGAAATGGGAGCTTTGCAGGATAGAATGCCTTCATCGCAAGATGCAGCATCACCGCCGAATCTTTACCGATCGAATACAGCATTACAGGGTTATCAAACTCTGCTGCAACCTCTCGAATAATATGAATACTTTCAGCTTCAAGCTGTTTTAGGTGGGTTAATCTTTCGTCAGACATTAAGGAGACCCTACTACGATTCCAATCAAATATTCCAATCAACACGTTTTCAAAAACGCATGACGCATACAACAAGGTGTTAAATTTCAGGCAGGTAGTCTAGCATACAACTGGCTAACTTTCTGAATGCTATGCCGATATTCTGCCGTACACATAGATTTTCAAGTCGATGACATGAATATTTGCGATATATTGATGAAATTACAACATATATGTTTTTTGCATGTTGTTATGAATAAATGTGATAAGTAGATACTCAAACCCTCTCATTTTTTGTAATCATCACGAATGTATAACCTAGAATAATCGAACCAGCAATTCAATTGCACTCTATGAATAACATAGCCATTTTCGACAAAATTTCGTATCATATGCACCTCAATTTTGAGGGCTTGTACAGATGGCGAATACTTCAAATTTAGTATCATCACACGCAACATCAGCGTGGACTGCACATGTCACCGTAGCGACTGTGGTACAGCGTGAAGATCGCTTCTTGTTGGTTGAAGAACATAGCGAGGGTTTTAGTCATACTGTATTTAACCAACCTGCGGGACATGTCGAAGCAGGTGAAACCGTGATCCAAGCTGCCATCCGTGAAACTTTAGAGGAAACAGCTTGGCGAGTGGAAATTACCGATTTGCTTGGCATCTATAGTTATACCCCGCCGATGTTTCCTGATCGTACTTATTATCGTTTTTGTTTCTTAGCGAATGCGCTTGAGCATACACAGCAGGATTTAGATGATGGCATCGTGCAAGCGCTCTGGATGACATTTGAGGAATTGCAACTGACTGCACGTGCACGGAGTCCATTGGTGATTCGAGCGATTGAAGATGCTTTGGCTGGTAAGAAGTATCCCGTCGATTTGATATATGAACATCCATTTGCGCAAGTTTCAGCCTCACCCTTTACCGCTTGAGTTGATTTAAACGCTCTAAACGCCATATAGGCTTTTAAACTGCCTTGTTAATTTTAGGCTCTAATTTTTTGGAACAACATTCTCCTATGACTGATCACAATGCTTCTACTCCACAAAACACACGTGTCATTGTCGGCATGTCTGGCGGTGTGGACTCTTCAGTTTCTGCGGCACTTTTACTTGAACAAGGTTATCAAGTCGAAGGCTTATTTATGAAGAATTGGGAAGAAGATGACGGTACGGAATATTGCACGGCATTAGAAGATTTAGCCGATGCGCAAGCGGTTGCTGATCGGCTAGGGATTCAGCTCCATACCGCGAATTTTGCCTCAGAATACTGGGATCGTGTATTTGAGCATTTCTTGGCGGAATATTCTGCGGGACGCACACCAAACCCTGATATTCTCTGTAATAAAGAAATTAAATTTCGTGCATTTTTGGACTATGCCATGACGTTAGGTGCAGATTACATCGCCACAGGTCACTACGCACGCCGTGGGCAAACTTTGCAAAATAGTCAGGGCGAAAGCTATGCACCACTGCTTCGTGGTGTGGACAATAATAAAGATCAAACCTATTTCCTACATGCCGTACACGGTCGTGAGATCAATAAAACCTTATTCCCAGTTGGTGAGTTAGAAAAACCACAAGTGCGTGAAATTGCCAAGAAATATGATCTTGCCACAGCGACTAAAAAAGACTCGACGGGGATTTGCTTTATCGGTGAGCGTCGCTTTAGTGATTTCTTAAAACAGTATTTGCCTGCTCAAGCTGGGGAAATTGTTTTGGAGGATGGTAAAGTCATCGGCGAACATCATGGCTTAATGTATTACACACTTGGTCAACGAGGCGGGATTGGCATTGGCGGATTAAAAGATGTGGCTGAAGGTGCATGGTTCGTATTGCACAAAGACATTGCAAATAATCGACTTGTCGTTGGTCAAGGACATGAACATCCGCTGATGCTCAGTCATAGTCTTGACAGTGAAAACATTGACTGGATAGCAGGCGAACAAGCCATTCCGACGACTGGACTGCGCTGTACTGCAAAAACACGCTATCGCCAACCCGATCAAGACTGTACAATATTTCCACACCCTGATTTTGCACAGGGTGTCCGTGTGGTGTTTGATCAAGCGCAACGTGCCGCAACGCCTGGGCAATCTGTTGTGTTTTATCAAGATCAAGTGTGTTTGGGTGGTGGTGTGATTCGCAGTATTGACGCACCTTTACCGCAATACTTAGTTTGAGCTATTTAGCTTGATGGATTTAATGTGATCAGTTGATTTTAAAATTTCAATCGTAGCTAGCCTAGCAAGGCAACCTAACCGTTACAAGGCAATAGTACATGACCGATCTTAGCCCTTTTCAGCCAAGCGTGACGCTCAGCCGTGAACAGCATCAGGTGCTGGCGCTGGCTGCGGTGTTTCAGGCAGCGCAGATTGTGCATCTGATTGCCCTCCGTGGCAGTCAAGCGGTACATGATACAGGTGATCAATACAGTCAAACGCTATTGCAAGCGGCTCTAAATATTCGTGCAACGGACAATCCCAATCAAAATAGTTTATTATTTTTTGGCTCACTTGAGCATTTGGGTTTAGGTTTACGCACACTCGAACAAAGTCTGATTGCGCCTTACGATCCACAGCCGAAGCATCGTTTTCCACGCTTTAAATTGCCTGCAAGTAAACAGACTTTGGCTTATGCGATGGCGATGCTACAGCTCTCAAGCAAGGTCTACAGTAATAAAGATTTTCAGCAGAAAATTCTCAATACTCAGCAACAGATCATTCGTCAGTTGACTTTTTTTGAGCATAATTTTCAGCATCAAAGTATCATTCAAAGCCTAGCGACGTTATATACCGACACCGCAAGTACCATGAAGCCTCGGATTATGGTCAAGGGCACTGCTCGCACCTTTAAGAATCCGCATGATGTGGCGCTGATCCGAGCGATGTTATTTACAGGTTTACAAGCGGCGCATTATTGGCGACAGCTAGGCGGTAGTCCGTGGAAAATGATTTTCACCAAATCCAAAACGCTCAAACAGATTCGTTATTTTGCTTCGATACAATATCAGCAAAGTCAAAAAGAGATGGTTCATGATGGTTAATCATCTCGCTGAACATACGATTTTAATTTCCCTCAATTTTCCCTTTAATGTCTAAGGAATTGTCATGCTCTCTAGCCTAACCGCACTTTCACCACTCGATGGACGCTATGCCAGCAAATGTGACGCTCTGCGCCCTTTCCTCTCTGAATTTGGTCTGATCCATGCTCGTGTTACTGTTGAAGTGCGTTGGTTACAAGCACTTGCCAATCATGCAGAAATTACAGAAATTCAGCCGTTTAGCGCAGACACTAACACTGCGCTGGATGCGATTGTGGCGAAGTTCTCTGAAGATGATGCCAATCGCATCAAAGAGATCGAACGCACCACCAACCACGATGTCAAAGCAGTTGAGTATTTCCTTAAAGAAAAAATTGCACATATTGTTGAGCTCAAAGATGCGGGCGAATTTATTCACTTTGCTTGCACATCTGAAGACATCAACAACTTGTCACATGCTTTGATGCTGAAAAGTGGTCGTGACGTGCTGATGACGAGCATGAAAAATATTTTAGACAGCATTGCAAAACTCGCTGAAACCCATGCAGCACAACCAATGCTTTCTCGTACGCACGGTCAAACTGCAAGCCCAACAACCTTGGGTAAAGAAATGGCAAATGTGGCGTATCGCCTCTCTCGTCAAATCAAACAATTTGAGCAAGTCGAATTACTTGGCAAAATCAACGGCGCAGTCGGTAACTACAACGCCCACCTTTCTGCTTACCCAGAACTCGACTGGGCAAAGCATTCTCAAGCCTTTGTTGAATCTTTAGGTTTGACTTTCAATCCATACACAACGCAAATCGAACCACATGATTACATGGCGGAATTATTCGATGCACTGCGTCGTTTCAATACCATTTTGATCGACTTTAACCGTGATGTGTGGGGTTATATTTCTCTCGGTTATTTCAAACAAAAACTTAAAGATGGTGAAGTCGGCTCATCAACCATGCCACACAAAGTGAATCCAATCGACTTTGAAAACTCAGAGGGTAACCTCGGTATTGCCAATGCCGTACTTGCACACTTGGGTGAAAAATTACCAATCTCTCGCTGGCAACGTGACCTCACCGACTCAACGGTTCTGCGTAATATGGGCGTTGGTTTTGCGCAAAGTCTGATTGCATTTGATGCCTGCTTAAAAGGTATTGGTAAACTCGAACTAAATGCTGATCGCCTAATGGAAGATTTAAACCAAGCGCAAGAAGTCTTGGCTGAACCGATTCAAACCGTGATGCGTCGCTATAACATTGAAAAGCCATATGAAAAACTGAAAGCACTGACGCGTGGTCAAGCCATGACGCGTGACATGATGGTCAACTTCGTGAATGGTGATGAGCTGACTCAAGTACCTGCATCTGATCGTGCTCGCCTCGCTGAGATGACGCCTGCAAGTTATACAGGTAATGCTGAACAGCAAGCCAAAGATTTGAAAAAGTTTCTTTAAGCTTTAAGTATTGATTTTTGATCGTTTACACAAGTCGTTTTACTCATCAAAACGAAATACCATCCTAAAATAAGGGTGGTATTTTTTTGCTCGCACAAAGACGAATGTAAGTAATAAGATTCCGGAATTCCATAGAATCTACACGCAATAAAAAACACCTTATTCCATTCAGCCTATTTAAAATATGCTGAGAAATAAGGTGTCTTTTTGGCTTTAGGTTTTGAGCAAACCTAAAACTATCGTGATCTAAAAATTAGTCAACTGGACGAACTTCTTCAGCTTGCAAGCCTTTTTGACCTTGAGCAACTGTAAATTCAACTTTTTGACCATCACGTAGTGAACGGTGACCTTCTGCTTGAATCGCACGGAAATGTACGAATACATCTTCGCCACTATTACGTTGGATAAAACCGAAACCTTTAGTATCGTTAAACCACTTTACAACACCTTGTTCACGTGCCGTCATAACTATTCCTCATCGTTTTTTGGAAAAAAATAAGGACGCACAGGTGCTGCTAACAGTAGAGAAACACGATTGAAAAAACATCTTAGTTATTTTACTCTCGTTATCATTCTGAAGAACTTTCAACATCAACCCATTCACATCCATTCGTATTTCTGTATAAGGATCGTGCATTTCCAGCAACGAACTCTATTCAAAATTACGCCACGAGCTTAGCACGACTACAAGGATATTGATACTTATTTTTTAAGATATTGATATGAATCAGATGAATAGTTTTTATACAATTATTCATCTATTGATCAAAATGGCAAATTCAGCGCTATCATGGTGCACTAGAACGTCCAATTCCAAAATATTTCGCCATGATCGCGTCGTAACACCACTGGAAAATAAAGGTATACACTACGATACACATCGCTAAAGCAATATCGAGAATCAATGCTTGCCAAAAGCTAATATCCATCATCCACGCAATGATCGGCACGGTAAAAATAATCAAGCCACCCTCAAAGCCAATCGCATGCAAAATCCGCACTGACAAAGTACGCTCCCACTGCATCTTATGTTCAAACTTTTCAAAGCCGAAGTTGAAGACCATATTCCACAGCATCGCAATCACGCTCATGATTACCCACAGTACACCTGTATGCGCCAAATCTTTATTCAGCACCCAACTGAGAATAGGCGTGCCGAGTATGAGCAAGATTGCCTCATAGCTGAGTGCATGGATTATACGATGTTTTAACTGAACTTGATTTGAGGCAGTGCGTTTCATGGGAGTGATCGAAAAAATCAAAACATAATGAAGCTCATTCTAGCTAATTCTGCGTTATTTTGGTGCGCAAATTGACGTTTTATTTTGTCATTCTTTATGTCATGTATAGGCTGACATCGGCGTGTGATTTGCTTTATTATCAATCATACAATGTGATGAATGATCTTCGCTTGGTTCTCCATTTTGTTGTTTATCGTCAATCTTTTTGTTTCTTATTTCAGAGTCATCTTATGTCTAGCTCTCAATCCAACACTCAGCCTACATCGCAAAAACGTAACATCTACGCTTTAGAGGAACACCCTTTTGCGCAATATGTTCGTATTTTGGGAAAAGGTAAAACAGGGAGTCGCTCGCTGAGCTATGACGAAGCATATCAAGCATTCCGTATGATTTTAAATGGCGAAGCATTGGATTTGCAGATTGGCGCATTTTTAATGTTGCTTCGAGTCAAAGAAGAGTCAGTCGATGAATTGACAGGTTTTGTCCAAGCCACTAAAGATTCTTTAAATCTACCAAAACTCAGCTGTGAAGTGGATTTGGATTGGTCGAGCTATGCAGGCAAGCGGAAACATTATCCGTGGTTTTTACTTGCTGCACTGACCTTAGCGCAACATGGCTATAAGATCGTCATGCACGGCGTTGCAGGTCATACCGTCAATCGACTCTATACGAAAGATGCTGTACAAGCACTGGGTTTTCAAAGCTGTGAATCACTTGAGCAGGTTGATGCGCATTTGCAAGCTCAAAATTTTGCTTTTATTCCCTTGGATTTACTCAGCCCAAAACTTACAGAAATGATTCAATTTCGGCATATGCTCGGCTTACGCTCTCCTGTGCATACGCTCTCTCGCTTGATTAACCCATTTGATGCCAAAGCGACTTTACAAGCCATCTTCCACCCTGCTTATCGTGCATCACATCAGCAAGCCGCATTTCAATTGGGTTATAAGAATAGTGCGGTGATTAAAGGTGAAGGTGGTGAGTTTGAGCGTAATCCAGATGCCAAGACCTTGATTTGTGGTATTAAAGATGGTGAATGTTTTGAGCTCGAATTACCTAAAATCAACCCTGATCGTTCACAAGCGGAAAAAGCCTTTGATTTAAATGTATATAAAGCGGTGTGGTTAGGGGATGCGACGCATGACTATGGTGAGCAAGCCATTATCGAAACTTTAGCCATTGCTTTATTAACCATGAAGATTGAGTCAACTTATACAATAGCCCAAGAAAAGGCGAAAACACTTTGGCAAACTCGATTTGCACCAACCAGTTAAGCCTTACAAAATTACAGCGATAAAAAAGCACTTCGATTAAAGTGCTTTTTAAATTCTCGGTTCAACATCATGTAAAGCGAATCGGTTGAAACTCATCGTCATCTTTCGGATCATGTGAGTCACAATGTTCATCTTCCTCTTTTGTGCCACGATCGATATAGCCCGTACGCTCAGCTTCTGGTAAATGTTTATGCTCCCATACCAAAACCGCCTGCATACACGTTTGACGTTGCTCTTTGGTGAGTGCAACACCATTTGGCCATTTACCAATTTCGACCGCAGTTTTCAGCTTTTCTACGATCTCAGGTGTTAACGTATTTAACATTTGTTCAATATTCATCAGGGGATATTTCCACGTTCTTAGAGCATTTCAATCTGGATGTCTATAATTCAAGCTTTCAAACCAAAATCATTCATCATTCGGATCAAAGTCACGATTCCAACCCAACTTCGTGCGACATGCTGCATAGAAGTCATAACCTGGTGGGTGTAATAAAGTGAGTTTAAACGGATGTTTACGAATCAACAAATGGTCACCAACTTGTAAAGTCACGCTATTCTGACCATCAGGACTGACCATCGGCAAGATTTGATTATCTCGGATAAAAATTTTAATTTCACTCTGTCCACCGATCACGATAGGACGAGAGGACAAAGTATGCGGATGCATCGGCACAATCACGATCGCATCCATATTTGGATGAACAATCGGCCCACCGCCTGAGAGCGCATAAGCTGTCGAACCTGTTGGCGAAGAAACGATCAAACCATCGCTGTGTTGGCGATAAACATATAAACCATCAATATTCATCTCAAAATCGATCATGTGAACCGATTTTCCAGAGTGCAGTACAATATCATTTAAGGCAATATCTTCATAGACTGTCTGCCCTTTGGAGCGAATTTCTGTCTCCAATAAAAACCGCTGATCGTAGACAAAATCACCATCTAAGACTTGTCCAAGCTTATGTAGGACATCAGTAGGTGAAATATCCGTTAAAAAACCTAAACGCCCACGGTTAACCCCGACCACAGGAACATTGTATTTGGCGAGCGCACGTGCCGCATGCAGTAGCGAACCATCACCACCGACCACAACGACCAAATCAGTCACTTGTCCGAGATGTGTACGGCTACTGGTTTGCACATTTTCAAATGGTCCAAGCTCTGCTGTTTCTTGGTCAAAAATAGTACGCAGTCCACGATCAATCAAATATTGATGAATAATCTTTAAGGTTTCGACCACCGAAGACTTTCCTGGACGTCCGATCAGACCAATATTCCGAAAAGATTTCGAGAAATGTTGTTGCACCACGTAATGCACTCCAGTGAAATTCGACTTTATCATAGCATTTCGGTAAGACTTGACCAATCCGACTTTGACACTTTCTACATTAGTGAGCAGATTGTTTTATGTTTTTTGTGTGAAGTTGATGAAATTTAGCAATTTACAACATACTTTGTATTGCATATCCCTGCTTGCTATCGCATTATTTATCCACCTAGGTCGTTGTCATGAATTTTTAATCAATGCATAAAACACTGCAAAAGCAACATGGTTTGGGATTGGTTTCCTTGATCATTCTTATTATTTTTCTGATATTTTTTATTGGGTTGGGGATTTACCTTGTGCGTTTGGACAATATCGTCCGTGATCGCTTTGATGGTCAGCGTTGGGATATTCCTGCCAAAGTTTTTGCTCGTCCATTAGAGCTTTATAGTCAAGCAGACACTAGTAAATCAGACATTTTGGAAGAACTGCGCTTACTCGGCTATAAATCTGCCAACAATTATAATAATCCTGGTACCTATACCAACAAAGACTCGCAACTTTTTATTCATACTCGTGGCTTTGATTTTGGTGATAGTAAAGAGCCTGAACGTGTCATTGAGCTGAATTTTGCAGGCGGTAGTATTGCGACGATTCGCACCACCAAGCCGTCTACTTCAGGCATTGTGCGCCTTGAGCCAATGGTGATTGGTGGGATATACCCACAGCACAATGAAGACCGTGTCTTGATCAAATTGCAAAATGTACCAGCGCCTTTGGTTGATGCACTGCTAGCAACTGAAGATCGTAACTTCTATGCACATCATGGCGTGTCGATTCGTGGTACTGCGCGTGCTTTACTTTCCAATATCACAGGTGGAAAGCGTCAAGGTGGTTCAACATTGACGCAACAATTGGTGAAAAACTTTTACCTAACACCTGAGCGCACATACAAACGTAAAGCCAATGAAGCGCTGATGGCGCTTTTGGTGGAGTTTCATTACAACAAAAATGACATCATCGAAGCCTATCTCAATGAGGTCAATCTTGGGCAAAATGGCAATTATTCAATTAACGGCTATGGCTTAGCCGCACAATATTATTTTGGTCAACCATTACGTGAGTTAAATACCGCAAAGCTTGCTTTCTTAGTCGGCTTGGTCAATGGACCTTCTTACTACAACCCGTGGCGCAATCCTGAACGTGCTCGAGCTCGTCGTGATGTGGTGCTCAATAATATGTTAGTTACGGGGAAACTGACGCAAGCAGAATTCGATGAAGAAGTCGCTCGTCCGCTCGGTGTTTTAGAAAAACCAGGTTATACCGCCGTGAAGTATCCTGACTTTATGGATATTGTACGTCGCCAACTCAAAGAAGAATATCAAGAGCAAGACTTGACCAATCAAGGCTTGCGCATCTTTACGACGCTTGACCCATTGGCACAATCTCGTATTGAAAATACTTTCCAAAAAACTGTCGATCGACTTGCAAAAGGTAACCCTGCTCGATTAAAAGATTTGCAAGGTGCGGTCGTGGTTTCACATCCTGAAAATGGTGAAATCGTCGCTGCCGTCGGTAGTACAGGTGAGTTTACTGGCTTTAACCGTGTCCTTGATGCCAAACGTCAGGTAGGCTCATTACTAAAACCTGTGATCTACATGCAAGCGTTACAATCTGGACGCTACACGTGGGCAAGTCCGATTCAAGATACTGAGATCGTGATTCGTGGTGCAGGAGTCAAAGACTGGAAGCCGAAAAACTATTCAGGTGGTGAAAAAGGCATCGTATCAATGCAATCGGCACTAGCAAACTCATACAACCTCGCTGCTGTGCGTCTTGGTTGGGAGGCAGGTTTACCGACCTTTATTAACAACTTGCACCGTCTTGGCGTACAAGGCGAGATTCCACGCTATCCATCGATTTTACTTGGTGCTGTGACCATGTCACCAATGGACATATTGGGTATTTATCAAAACTTCGCCACAGGTGGCTATTCTTATCCAACACGGAGTATCCGCTCTGTGGTGAATGCTGACGGTGAATTACTTGAACGCTATGGCTTGAAAGTGCAAAACACGATTGACCCTGCCACAGCGTATCTTGTCAATTATGGTTTACAACAAGTCATGACCAATGGTACAGGTCGAGCAGCCTATAATACCTTCCCACGTGAAATGGGACTTGCAGGAAAATCAGGCACGACCAATGATGCCCGTGACTCATGGTTTGCAGGTTATAGTGGCAACTATCTTGCTGTGGTTTGGCTTGGTGAAGACAATAACAAACCGATTGGTTTAACAGGTTCATCAGGTGCCTTACCTGTGTGGATCAACGTCATGAAACAGCTGAAAAACACACCTAACGATATGCCTCAGCCTGACGATATTTCTTGGCAATGGATCGACAGCTTTGAAGGTTTGCTTTCTGCGCAAGGCTGTGCAGGTGCAGTCTATGTTCCATTACTTCGTAGCACCATTCCTCGCCAAGCGACGACCTGTGGTCTACCGCATTATCAGGTTGAGCCACAGTACTATGAAGAAAGCTATGTCGATGAGTTTGGCAATCCAATTCCTACGACGAGTTTTAGTGGTGAGCATCCACTCAACCCTCAGCCAAACACCCGCCCTGCGCCAATGCAAAATCCAAATACACAAGGACAAACAGCACAACTAAATCAACAACGTGGCGCACAACAACCACGCAATCCGCAAAACCTCAACAATCCATTAACTCAAAACCCAGAACGACCGTCACAAAACTATCTACGTGAAAGCGACATTGATCAAGCACCACCACAGCGCAGTGCTACGGTCATCTCTGAGGGTGAATATACGATTGGGAGTCGATAATGAATCAATTTAAATTAAGTCTAGTCGGTGCAATGGCGATGGTATTTGTAGGCTGTCAAAGTACACCAACAAATCCGCCGGCAACTCAACCCAAAGCAAAGCAAGAGCAAGAAACAAGTCAAAAGACGCAAAAAGACAAATCCAAAGTCGTGGTCACCCCACTTCCTGATGACGGGATTCGTCGAGAATCTCAACCGCTTCCTTCTCGACAACCTCCCCGTCTGATCTTACCTGAAAATCAGAAAAGTCATCAAAATCTCAAAGACGGTCAAGGTGTTCCTGCTTATCAAAATTTGATGCAATCTTATCTCGGCAATCTTCGACAAAACAAACTCAAAGCGGCAGAAAGTAGCTTGCTACAAGCACAGCGCATCGCACCGCAATCGGCAGAAGTCTATCGAGAGCTTGCTCGTCTCGCCAACCTTCGTAAGCAAGCCAGTAGCGCAGAAGCTTTTGCACGCAAAGGACTAAGCTTTGCGCAAAACAACACGATGCGTAAACAGCTTTGGGAACAAATCCAACAATCTGCCAAACTACGCAACAATGCAAATTTAATGCGCCAAGCCACACAAATGATGCAACGCTACTAAGCAAGTTTAGCTCACTCGACGTCAGCGCTTTGATAAAAATGCCTAGCACTCAAGTGTCTAGGCATTTTATTTTGCGTATGTTTCCACTCTAAGCTCAGTCTATTTTAGAAAATCTCTGATCCCTGCGACACCATAAGCACCATGTGTTTTTGCCAAATCCAAATCATCACACGCTACGCCACCCAGTGCATAGACTGGCATCTCTGCAATATTTGCAAGTGCTGCAAAACCAGCCCAACTCAATCCAGTTTGTTCAGGATGTGTTGGTGTGGACTGTACAGGGCTGATAAAAATGGCCTCACATCCAATCAGATTTGCACATTCAATTTCGATTTCATTGTGACATGCCCCGATTAAATTCTTGCTTTGTAATGACAGTGGAAGTTCATTATTTTGAGATACAGATTCAGAAAGCTGTATAAGTTCCTGACAATTCAAATGAACTGCGAAGACTTTTTCCTGCAAGTCCGCATCTAATTTTTTGTAATCTTGCCAACGCACAATGACTTTTTTCTCGGTAAATAATTGTGGATTATCTCTGAGCAGTTGTAGGAAATTCTCAGTATTTTGGCGTAAATAGACTGTATCCACGTCATGCTTTATATCCTGCACTCCGTAATCATCGTTCAATATTGCAATTTTTCGTGACCAAGAAAGTCGCTGAATAATCGCCTGATTGGCTTTGGGAAACTGATAATTTTGCACATCATCCAAATCAATCCATCGCCAAGCTTGATGCATTTTATCTAGTTCAACGTCATTTTTAACTTTGCATAAAATAAAAAATAAAGATAAACCACGGTCAGAATAATCAAACGTAAATGAGGCAAAACGCTTGATTGGAATGACATCAATGCCAACCTCCTCTTGTACTTCTCGGATCACAGTTTGTTCAGGCGTTTCTCCGATCTCCAGCTTGCCACCTGCAAATTCATAACAACCGCCTTGATGCAAATTTTCATCTCGCCAACTCAACAGCACTTGGTTTTTGTGGCGGATAATGGCGATGGATACTTGGATGGATTGTTTCATTTCAGTCTGATTGATCATAAGTTTACAAATTTGCTGGAAAATACAACAATTATTTTATGAAAACCATTGACAGATGATTTCGATAATTATTATCATTTAAACCGTTAAGTCAAACCACGGAGCAAACAACAATGAACGCACCTTTCACGATTTTCACTCGTAGCAACGATACACAACATAGCCTGCCAATGCTTCATTCAAACAATCTATTTGCATTAGGTCGTGAGATTCGTATTTTACACGCAGGTGAAGAATATCGCCTACGTTTGACGCGCAACAACCGTTTAATTCTCACAAAATAATACGATAAATAGTTCGATAAGAAAATAACACGTGGGAATGAGAGCGAATCTAAGCTTCGGTTTAGGTTCGCTTTTTTAGCAGTAGCATATTCAGATTCACTTTTTTAACACCGAATCATCTAAGATGAAATCCACCTCTTTGGCTCAATATTTGCATTTTTTACAGGGTACATATTTGTCAAATGTCGTCTACGTCAAAGGAGAATTGATGATGATTAGTAGCCGTGAACAAGTCACCCAACTTATCGTGTCAGCAAAAGTTGCCAAATGCATCAAATGGGCTGAAGTCGCTGAAGCTGTTGGTTTATCTAAAGAATGGGTAACCGCCGCTTGCTTAGGGCAAATGACATTTAATAAACAACAAGCTGAAATCATTGGCAACCTTTTTGATCTGAGTGACGAAGCAATAGCGTGGTTACAAATCGTGCCCTACAAAGGTACATTGCCAACGGCTATTCCGACTGACCCTTTGATCTATCGTTGGTACGAAGTCGTGAGTGTGTATGGTTCGACAATTAAAGAGCTCACCCATGAGGAATTTGGTGATGGGATTATGAGTGCGATTGATTTTAGTATGGATATTCAAAGAGAAAATAATCCAAATGGCGATCGTGTCCGTGTGGTTTTGTCTGGAAAATTCTTACCTTATAAAAGTTATTAACTCGCTAGCCTAAAACTTCGTATAAAGTCTTGAGGCTCTATCACAGAGCCTCAAGGTGATCGTTATAGTGGAACGACTCGCATTACTTCTTCAAAGCTCGTGACGCCTTCAGCAATACGCTTCGCCCCTGCAAGTCTTAGCGGTTGTAAGCCTTCCTGATATGCAGTCTGTCTAATTTGATCTAAAGTTGCACCCTGCCCAACCAGTCGTTTTAAATCATGACTAAGTGGCATCATTTCATAAAGTCCAACACGACCTTTATAACCTGTGTGACGACATTGATCACAACCCACTGCTTCATAGACTTGTTCAGGTAGTGTACCATTCCACGGCTGTGTGAGCTGTTGCCAAAGCTGTTGATCTGTATTGACTTGTTGCTTGCAATGCGGACAAAGCATCCGAACCAATCGTTGTGCTAATACACCAAGAATGGTTGCTGCTGATAAAAATGGTTGCACACCTAAATCATTAAGACGAGTAAGGCTTGAAGGTGCATCATTGGTGTGCAATGTGGACAATACCAAATGCCCTGTCAATGCCGCTTGGATCGCCATATTTGCAGTATCTTGATCTCGAATCTCACCCACCATGATGATGTCTGGATCTTGACGCATCAGCGCCTTGATTCCTTCAGCAAAACCAAGCTCAATTGCAGGATTAATCTGCATTTGGTTAAAACTTGACTCTAACATCTCAATCGGATCTTCAACGGTACAGACATTGACTTGATCAGTAGCAAGTTGCTTTAAGGTCGAATACAACGTTGTGGTTTTACCCGAACCTGTAGGACCTGTGACCAAGATAATACCGTGGGTATGACTAGTTAAATCTTTCCACGTTCCGAGTAATTGTCCTGTAAAACCCAGCTTTTCAAATGAACGCACGAGGACTTCAGGATCAAAAATACGCATCACCATCTTCTCACCAAAGGCGGTTGGCAAGGTCGATAGACGAAGCTCGGTTTCAATGCCTTTTGGCGTACGTGTTTTTAGTCGTCCATCTTGTGGCTTACGTTTTTCAGCGACATTGAGCCGTCCTAAAATCTTAATCCGTGCAATGACAGCGATCAAAATATTACTCGGCATATCATAAATATTGTGGAGTACACCATCGATACGGAAGCGAACTCGACCATTGTCTTTTCGAGGTTCGAGATGGATATCGCTTGCACCTTGCTCAAAGGCAAATTGTAAAACCCAATCCACGATACGCACGATATGCTGATCATTCGCATCGGGATTATTACTCACATCGCCAAGTTGTAATAATGCCTCGACACCTTTTTCAGACTTAAATGCACCCAAACCTTGCGCAGAAGCAACCGCACGACTGACTTGATAATACTCTTGCAAATATCGAGTGAGCTGTTCAGGATTTAGTAGCACCACATCAATGCTTTTATTCTTAATGGTATTCTACTGCAAGAATCCGATTACGCACTGCAAACTCTTGCGACATCACTTGAGTCAATTTGCCAACGTCAGCTTTTAGAGGATCAATGACAAAGTAAGGAATATTTGAGCCTTGCGATAACCATTGGCAAAGACGGTTTAATGTCAATTTCGACTCAGGATGCGTTTGATCCACCACATTGAAATAGGCAATCCACTGTAATGGATGCCAATTCAATTGTTCTTTGGAGCGAGAAGTGGTTTGGATGAGATTTGCGTCTTTTTCACTGATTTTTTTTGCTTTTTTCAGTTGGCTTAAACACCATTGCAAATCAATTTTAAAAGGATGTGGGTACAATTCCATATGTTTTCATCTATTTCAATATCATCATTTCTACACACGATCTTAGCATTGTTGGAGTTTAGACAACACAAC
>LUOR01000069.1 GCA_001626925.1 Moraxellaceae bacterium REDSEA-S32_B1 | reverse complement strand
CAACACATAAAGTGACCCAAATTGAAGAATTGCTGCCGCACTGCTGGAAACCTAAAGGTAGTGTTCAAAAATAGGTATGGGGTTCAGCGGACGCTTACGTAGTTCTACGCTTTGCAACCAATCCAAGATAAACAGTGTGCGCTCAATACGCCCCAGCTCTCGTAATGCCAATGCCAAACCATTCTGTCGTGGATAACTACCGAGTTTACGTAGCATTAGCGACGCTGTGACAGTCCCTTGCTTGATTGATGCGGCCAGACGCAAAATATCGTCCCAATGAGTACGAATCTGTTTGATATTCAGTGTGCCGCCAATCATGGGTTTAAGTGCGGCATAGTCTATGTCTGACTTTGGAATATAGAGTTTCGTATCGCCCAGATCACGAATTCGTGGTGCAAATCGAAACCCTAGCATGTGCATGAGTGCAAAAACATGGTCGGTGAATCCAGCCGTATCGGTGTAGTGTTCCTCGATGCGTAAATCAGACTCGTGATACAGCAGCCCATCAAGAACATAGGTTGAATCACGAACGCCCACATTGATCAGCTTACTGCTAAATGGTGCGTATTGATCAGAAATGTGTGTATAAAATAACCTTCCAGGCTCTGCGCCATATTTTGGATTGATATGTCCTGTACTTTCAGCTCTGCCACCTGCGCGGAAGCGTTGGCCATCTGATGAGGAGGTAGTGCCATCTCCCCAGTTTTCAGCGAAAGGTTGTTTCAATTGAGCATTCACCAATTCGGCCAATGCCGTTGAATAAGTTTCATCACGGATATGCCAAGCCTGTAGCCATGAGAGTTTGGCATAAGTTGTACCAGGACATGATTCGGCCATTTTCGTCAGCCCTAAATTAATTGCATCAGCCAGTATGGTCGTGAGCAATAACGCTTTATCCTTCGCAGTGTCATCCGTTTTCAAATGAGTGAAGTGTCGAGTAAAGCCTGTCCATTCATCGACCTCCATTAATAATTCGGTGATCTTGATATGTGGTAACAGCATTGCTGTTTGGTCAATTAAAGTTTGGGCTGTATCAGGAGCCACGGCATCGAGAGGTGTTATTTTTAGACCAGATTGATTGATCATCGCATCAGGCAAATCGTTGGTCGCTGCCATGCGATTAATGATTGCTAATTTCTGCTCCAATAGTGAAAGGCGACTTTGCAAATATAGATCACAATCAGTAGTAATGGTTAGAGGTAACTCATTGGACTGTTTTAGCTGATTAAATTTATCAGCAGTCACTAAATACTCATCGAAGTCTTTGAATTGGCGAGAGCCTTGTACCCAGAGATCCCCAGCCCGTAGCGAGTTTTTAAGTTCAGATAACACACATATTTCGTAATAGCGGCGATCAATACCATCATCGGTAAAGACTAGTCTTGCCCACCGTTTTTTGATAAACGCTATTGGAGCATTAGAGGGGATTTTTCGTGTATTATCAACATTCATGCTGCGGAGCAACTCTACAGCGGCAAGCATATCTTTTGCTGCTGGGGCAGCACGCAATTTAAGTATGGCAAGAAGTTCTGGCGCGTAACGGCGTAAAGTTGCATAGCTCTCGCCAATTCGTGGTAAAAAATCAAAGTCTTCGGGTTGCGCCAGTTTTTCTGCCTCAGTAATACTTGCTGCAAAAGCATCCCATGAAATAACAGTTTCGATGGCGGCAAACGGATCACTGCCATTTTGCTTGGCATCTAGCAAGGCTTTCCCGATAAGCCCATACAAACGCACTTTGTCGTTGATCGCTTTACCTGATGATTGAAATTGTTGCTGGTGTTTATTTTTTGCGATAGCAAATAGCTTTCCAATAATGCGATCATGCAGGTCAATAATTTCGTCGGTGATCGTGGCCATACTCTCCACAACGATTGCTACCAAAGTGGCATATCGACGTTGAGATTCAAATCTGGCCAAATCAGCAGGAGTCATTTGCCCACCTTCGCGAGCAATTTTCAGTAAGCGATTTTGATGAACGTGTTTTCCAATGTCTTCAGGTAGATCGATGGCTTGTAAGCACTTCAGCCGCTCAATGTGCTCAAGCATGTACTTTGAGTTTGGTTTAGCTGGTGACTGTCTAAGCCACCCCAATATTGTCAGTTTGCTGCCCTCTTTACGGTTCAGCAAAGCATCTATATTTTGACGATGAGTTTCTGAAAGTGAGCTCGTCAAAGCAGTATAAATTATGCGGTTGGCAGATGTGATTGCTTCTGCGCAAATACTATCAATTGCATTTATAGCTGGCAAAAGGACTGATTTTTGTCGTAAATTTTCAACGAGAGTTGTGGCTAAAATAAGACCTTTATCTGTCTGAAGGGACAAATCCACCATCATATTGACCGATTGCCGATAGTCACTCAAGGTGAATAGTTTGAACCCAAAAACTTTTTTCAATTCGGCAATATGTTCTCGTCTTGTTTGCTCGCGCTGACCATAATCATTCCAGCAGTCCACTGATATACTAAGTTGAGCAGCCATCATGAAAAGTAAGGGTTTGAATGGTTCGTCGTTAATACCCAATATCACTCCAGGGTAACGCATGTAGCAAAGTTGAATTGCAAAGCCTAGCTTGTTGGATGCCCCTCGATGTTGATGGACTATGGATTTATCAGAATCACTCAGAGTGTAATGCTGAAGCATAAAAGCTCTATCATCTGGAATTTCGAACAGGCTTCCCAATTCCGTGGACGACAAAATAGAATGGCGCGGCATGGCTCATTAGTCCCAAATAAACTAAACTATTAAAGGTACATTATTTTGTACCGCCACGCTTAGCTTTGCGCTGCAATTTCGCAAGGAGGTTCAATTGGGACAGAATGCGGCCATTTATTGCCGAGTATCAACGAACGATCAGTCCTGCGAACGACAGGAATATGACCTACGTGCCTACGCCAATCGTTGCGGCTACGATGTTGTCGGTGTTTGGAAAGAAACTGCATCAGGCAGTAAGGATGAGAGATTGCAAAGAAAATACTTGATGACCATGGCGCAATCTCGTGAAATCGATGCCATCTTGGTGACGGAATTGACACGCTGGGGCAGAAGCACCGTGGATCTCGTACAGTCATTACAAGATCTTGGGCATTTCGGGGTATCTCTGGTGGCACAAACAGGTTTGCAGTTTGACCTTTCCACATCTCAGGGAAAGCTCATGGCTTCTGTGATGTCTGCATTAGCAGAGTTTGAGGGAGATTTACTACGTGAACGTGTGCGCTCTGGTGTAGCAGCGGCACAAGCGCGGGGCGTTGTGTTTGGTCGTCGTCCTGGTCAACGTACCAAGTCAGATCGTCTGGCACCTAAAGTGTTGGAGTTGGTGTCTGCTGGACACTCTTATCGACAAGTCGGTCGGCTGGTCAATCTAAGCAAAAATACCGTGTTGGATATCGTTAAAAGAAGTCGGAGTGAAAATCCTTAGCGTGCTATATTTTCCGTTTCCTGAGACGACCCCTATAAGCAGCTCGAATAACTTCAATCGGTGCAGTTTTTTGAATTTTTAGATTATCGTAATGTGTTCTAAATTTCGACAAGCCTTTTTCCCCGAGGATTAAAATATAAAATAGTAGAAATATTAAGGAATGCTATTTTATGCGTAAATATCTTATTTTAATAGGTTTTTTTTACTCATAAATAGACCTCTTGTGTTAGTCAAAATTTAATCCATGATAAGCGTTGATTTTTAAATAAATATCAAAGTCTAAAATAGTCAAAAATGACACTTTCGCAAGAGGTCTAGTGTATAGAATTTTATATAAAGATAGGTATGCCATATGAAGATTGGAATTTTTTGGTATTGGAAAGATGAGGTCTTAGGAATTGCACATGATTTCGCTCTTTCAGATATTGACTCTATAGGGTTAGCCGATAGTAATTATGCTCATATAGAGTATTGGAAAGTTCTTCAAAGCAAGATGAATGATTTGAAATATATAGAATATAAAGAAATTCCAAGAGGAAGAGCTATTTTTAATTCAAAATTAGGGTCTGTTGACATTTCATAAAGGTAACCAAATAGTAAGCGTCCGCTGAATCCCACTTTTTCTAACTCATTAATACCGCGATAGTGTCCACTAAATTTTAAGTGGACACCTATTTATGGATTTGAAGACAGT
>LUOR01000068.1 GCA_001626925.1 Moraxellaceae bacterium REDSEA-S32_B1 | reverse complement strand
GAACACCCCGAATCAGATGTATGAGCAAACAAAAACCGAGCTAATTGCTTAACTCGGTTTGAAGTGGAATACTGTCAATCTATTTCAGGACAAGACATACCGCTACAACTTAGATGTCACGCTTCTCAGGACCAGTGTACAACTGACGTGGACGACCGATCTTGTATGGTGCAGAGTGCATTTCTAACCAGTGGCTGATCCAACCAACTGTACGTGCAAGTGCAAAGATTACGGTGAACATTTCTGTTGGGATACCGATTGCTTTCAAGATAATACCTGAGTAGAAGTCAACGTTTGGATAAAGTTTACGTTCTACGAAATACGGATCGTTAAGTGCAATACGCTCAAGTTCCATCGCCAATTCAAGCTGTGGATCATTGATGCCAAGCGCTTCAAGTACTTCGTCACACGTTTGTTTCATCACTTTAGCACGTGGGTCAAAGTTTTTGTAAACGCGGTGACCGAAGCCCATCAATTTCACTTCTTTGCGTTTCACTTTTTCCATGAACTCAGCAACATTGTCTTTTGTGCCGATTTCATCAAGCATACGAAGAACAGCTTCGTTTGCACCACCATGCGCAGGTCCCCAAAGTGCAGCAATACCAGAAGCGATACACGCATATGGGTTTGCACCAGTTGAACCAGCTAAACGTACAGTCGAAGTTGACGCATTTTGCTCATGGTCTGCATGCAAAGTAAAGATACGATCCATTGCTTTTGCAAGCACAGGATTAACCTTGTAGTCTTTGTCAGCAGGTGTAGAGAACATCATGTATAAGAAGTTCTCAGCGTAGTTCAAGTCATTGTTTGGATAAACAAAGGGTTGACCAATTGTGTATTTGTAGCTCCACGCTGCCAAAGTTGGAATTTTAGCAACAAGGCGTACCGCTGTAATATCACGATGGTCAATATTTTCGATATCCAAGCTGTTGTGATAGAACGCAGAAAGCGCACCAACAACACCAACCATAATCGCCATTGGATGTGCATCACGACGGAAACCATTGAAGAAACGGCTAACTTGGTCGTGAACCATCGTATGGTTACGAATTTTCTTTTCGAATGCTTGTTTTTGCTCAGCAGTTGGGAGTTCACCATTAAGCAATAGGTAGCAAGTGTCTAGGTAATCAGCTTGAGTTGCCAATTGATCAATCGGGTAACCACGATGTAGGAGAATACCATTTTCACCATCAATATAGGTGATTTTCGATTCGCATGCTGAAGTTGCCATGAAACCAGGATCAAAAGTGAAATGACCTTCTTTCAAAATACCGCTTACATCAATGACATCGGGACCTAATGTACCGCTGTAAATTGGAAGTTCAATTTTTTTGCCATCAAGCTCTAATATGGCTTTTTTGCCAGTAGTTTCAGACATTCAAAATCTCTCCTGTCCTGGTGAAAGTGTAAAATCTGATCCAAAATGTGCGTTGCAATACAAAGTCAATCAGACTGTTGCAAAAAACAGTATAAGCTTAGTGAGTGTTCACGTTTTGTCAATTCTCATTACGTCGAAAATATGACAACTTCATCTCAAAATGGGTTGGTTTGCTTAAAAAAAATACGATTAAAAGGTATTTCAGCAAATCAGAGATGGCTTAGTTACGTTCTTTGAGTGGCTGTTTAAGTCTTTGCAATTGGCAAGCTTACTGCAAAATACCAAACAGTGATCTTCACAATTGTAAGAAGATTTATCTTGAGAATTTCGCTGGTACTCACTAAGTCTATAAATACTACAGATTTCTTGGTAAATCAGATCATTTGTAGTATTCAACTTTTGTCTAAGATATATCCCAACGTGAAGTGAGAAAACATCCTTTGATAGGGCGGAAATTCTAGTATTTACCTATAATGAAAATAATTCTCAATACGGTAATTTTAAACAAGTTTTTTGTTTGTTCGTTTGTAATTTTACCATCTGCGTTCTATAATTCTCGTCGTTTAGATGTGGCAAGCTTTGCCTTAACAATGCCAGCTTTCCTTTGGAATTACTTCAACTAACTCCACTTTTTTAATTGAATTATGAATTTGGGGTGTTTACTTACAGGATGCCCGCTGTGAAAAGCAACAGACCTGTCAATTTGTCCATGGGTCAAGTTTTAGCTGTAAACTTAAAATCACCCGTGGCTATTGCATCAATTTTACACCGTCTATCAGGTGTCATCGTTTTTTTACTGGTACCAGTTCTGCTTTGGATCTTGGATAAATCACTTTCATCCCCAGAAGGTTTTGACTACGTCAAGAATGTTGTGTTCGGCAACATCTTTGTGCGTTTGATTGTGTGGGTGTTTGTTGCAGGTTTGATTTATCACTTCATCGCTGGCGTCAAGCATTTGCTTGCCGATCTTGGTGTGGCTGAAGAGCTAAATAGTGGTCGTATTGCAGCGACAATCGCTTTAATTTTGTCTGTGATTGGTATTCTCGCAGCATTTGTATGGATTGTGATCTGATATGAAAAGTGCTACTGGTTTAACAGGCTCAGGCTCTCGAGATTGGTTTATCCAACGTGTGAGTGCTGTGATTTTGGCAATCTATACGGTTGTGATTTTTGCTTGGATTCTTTGCAATGGCGGATTCAGCTATGAGCAATGGTCTGGATTTATGATGACATTGCCGATGAAGATTTTATCTTTATTGTCGATTTTGGCATTGGTTGCACATGCTTGGATTGGCATGTGGCAGGTATTTACTGACTATGTCACGACTCGTCAAATGGGTCCATCTGCATCAGGTTTACGCCTCGTATTAACGTCTGCAGTGATCATTGCAGTATTTGTATATGCGATCTGGGGTATCCAGATTTTCTGGGCGAATTGATAGGAAGAGATCATGGGCGCAAATACCCCTAAAATAGATTATTCAAACATTCAAACACTATCTTTCGATGCAGTCATCGTGGGTGGTGGTGGTTCTGGTATGCGTGCTTCGTATCAGCTTGCGCAAGCAGGTTTGAAAGTTGCCGTTTTGACCAAAGTGTTCCCAACACGTTCACATACAGTTGCCGCTCAGGGTGGTATCGGTGCATCTCTTGGTAATATGCAAGATGACAATTGGCACTACCACTTTTATGACACGGTTAAAGGTTCCGATTGGCTTGGTGACCAAGACGCAATCGAATATATGTGCCGTGAAGCACCAAAAGTTGTTTATGAGCTAGAGCATCTTGGTATGCCTTTTGACCGTAACGAAGATGGTACGATTTATCAACGTCCATTCGGTGGTCACTCTGCAAACTATGGTGAAAAAGCTGTACCACGTGCATGTGCTGCAGCCGACCGTACAGGTCACGCACTTCTTCATACGCTATATCAAAGCAATGTGAAAATGGGTACACAGTTCTTCGTGGAATGGATCGCATTGGATCTGATCCGTAATGAAGACGGTGATGTACTTGGTGTGACAGCTTATGACCAAGAAACGGGTAATATTGCGGTATTCCAAGCTAAAGCAACATTGTTTGCAACTGGTGGTGCAGGGCGTGTATATCGTGCTTCGACCAATGCCTATATCAATACGGGTGACGGTCTAGGTATGGCTGCTCGTGCAGGTATTCCATTGCAAGATATGGAGTTCTGGCAGTTCCACCCGACAGGTGTGGCAGGCGCTGGTGTACTTTTGACCGAAGGTTGCCGTGGTGAGGGTGGTGTACTTCGTAATGACTCTGGTGAGCCATTCATGGAGCGTTATGCACCGACACTGAAAGACTTGGCTCCACGTGACTTCGTATCACGTTCTATGGATCAAGAGATCAAAGAAGGTCGTGGTTGTGGTCCAAATAAAGACTACATCTTGCTTGATTTGACGCACTTGGGTGCAGATACCATCATGAAGCGCCTACCATCTGTATTTGAGATTGGTAAAAAATTCGCAAACGTGGACTGTACTAAAGAGCCAATTCCAGTTGTACCAACCATTCATTATCAAATGGGTGGTATTCCGACCAATAAAAACGGTCAAGTGGTTGTGCCCCATGGCGTGGAAGAGGGTGAATTCTCTGCGCACTATAATAAAGAAACCAAAGAATATACTTACCAAGGTACACGTGACTACGTGAAACCTGTGAAAGGTCTTTATGCTATCGGTGAGTGTTCTTGCGTATCTGTACATGGTGCAAACCGTCTAGGTACCAACTCATTGCTTGATCTTGTGGTATTTGGTAAAGCTGCGGGTGAAACCATCATCGACTACGTGACCAAGCATCACGGTGATGAATATGTTCCACTACCAAATGATGTTTTAGAACAAACATTGGCACGTGTTCGTAAACTTGATGAGTCAAGTGAAGGCGAAAATGCACAAGAAGTCGCTGATGCGATTCGTAAAATCGTTCAAGAGCATGCTGGTGTATTCCGTACTCAAGCCTTGCTAGATGAAGGTGTGCGTCAGATTCTTGCGCTAGAATCTCGTGTTCGCAACATCCATTTGAAAGACAAATCTAAAGTATTTAACACAGCACGTGTCGAAGCTTTAGAAGTTGAAAACTTGTATGAAGTGGCGAAAGCGACTTTGATTTCTGCGGCAGCTCGAAAAGAGTGTCGTGGTGCGCATACAGTGGTTGACTATGAACTTCCTGCTGATCACCCAGACTATTCTTATGGTCGTCGTGATGATGAGTGGATGAAGCATACTTTATGGTATTCGTCTGACAATCGTCTAGAGTACAAGCCAGTTCGCTTTAGCCCGTTATCGGTTGAAGCGATTGAACCTAAGCCACGTACATTCTAATTGGGAGAATTCAGATGAGTAGAGGTACACGTACATTTCATATCTACCGCTATGATCCTGATAAGGATAAAGCACCGTACATGCAAACTTTCAAGCTTGAACTTGAAGATAGTCACCGCATGTTGCTTGATGCGTTATTAGCACTAAAAGTTCAAGACGAATCTTTGACTTTCCGTCGTTCATGCCGTGAAGGGATTTGTGGGTCTGATGGTGTTAACATCAATGGTAAAAATGGTTTGGCTTGTCTTTGGAACCTGAATGATCTCCCAAATGAGATCACGATTCGTCCATTGCCAGGTTTACCAGTGGTGAAAGATCTTGTTGTGGATATGAATCAGTTCTACGATCAATACAACAAAATTCAGCCATTCCTGATCAATGATCAGCCTGCACCTGCTAAAGAGCGTTTGCAATCTCAAGCAGAGCGAGAGCATCTTGACGGACTGTATGAATGTATTCTTTGTGCATGTTGTTCGACCGCTTGCCCATCGTTCTGGTGGAACCCTGACAAGTTCTTAGGTCCTTCTGCGCTGTTGAATGCATACCGCTTTATCATCGACTCTCGTGATACAGCAACTCAAGATCGTTTGTCACGCCTTGATGATCCATTCAGCTTGTTCCGTTGTAAAGGGATCATGAACTGTGTATCAGTTTGTCCGAAAGGCTTGAACCCAACTAAAGCGATTGGTCATATCCGTAGCATGTTGCTTGATCAAGCAGGTTAAAACTGCAGTTCAAATATTAAAAACGCATCTCCGGATGCGTTTTTTATTTTTGCTTTATAGATAGTGTTGCTCAATGATTCATTGTTCAAGATGCTGTGTGGTATGAAAGATCAAAGCGAAAAGGTTGAAAATGCCAATTTCAAATTTTAGAATAATTTTTAACTATAAGAAATTATTGACTTTTATATAAATGTGATTTTAATTTATTCTGTAAATATTTAACTATTTTGTACATTTATTGGTAATGTTTAGCATTTGAAAAGATCATATTTGTCACCTGTAAATTTCTCATATTATGACAGAATAAATCCTTTAGAAATTTGCAAGATGGGATAGTTCATGAGTATTCGTATCACAGGGACTGGAGTGTATGCACCAAAAGATCAGATCAGTAATGAGGAGTTGGTCGAAAGCCTGAATACTTATGTCGCACGATATAATCAGCAACATGCAGTCGAGATAGCGCAGGGAACAAAAAAAGAATTATTGCCCTCGACGGTGGAGTTTATTGAAAAAGCATCAGGGATAAAATCACGTTATGTGGTCGAAAAGTCAGGCATTTTAGATATTGATCGTATGATGCCATTGTTGACTGAACGTGATAATGAAGAACTTTCATTGCAAGCAGAAATGGGCGTTGAAGCAGCAAAAGAAGCGATGAAAAATGCCAATATCTCAGCCGATGAAATAGATGTGGTGATCTTAGCAAGTCTAAGTATTCAACGTGCTTATCCTGCGATCGCCATCGAAATTCAAAATGCTTTAGGGATCAAAGGCTATGCTTTTGATATGAATGTTGCCTGTGCATCGGCGACTTTTGCGATCAAGCACGCCGTTGATGCGTTGAAAAATGGCTCAAAAGCTGTGCTTATGGTCAATGTTGAAGTGATGTCAGGGCAGGTGGATTTTAGTGCGAGAGATAGCCATTTTATCTTTGGCGATGTGGCAACAGCAGCGATCATAGAGCAGACAACGCATAGGAGTGGCTTTGAGGTTTTAGATTGTTATTTAGAAACGATATATTCCAATAATATTCGCAATAATTTTGGTTATTTAAATGCTAGTGAAGATGCGGTACGCGATGATCGTGTTTTCCGCCAAGATGGTCGTAAAGTCTTTAAAGATGTTGTGCCAATGGTTGCAGATCGTATTGCAATGCAATTGCAACGTAATGGGTTGTCGTTAGATCAAATCAAGCGCTTTTGGTTACATCAAGCCAATATTAATATGAATAATTTGATGCTGAAAATGCTCGCAGGAAAAACGGTCGATCCTGCACGGATGCCAATGGTATTGGCTGAGTATGCCAATACCTCATCGGCAGGAGTGATCATTGCCATGCATCAAAGTGCCGATCAAGTGGAGATCGGCGAGTATGCACTATTAAGTTCGTTCGGTGCAGGTTATGCGATGGGTTCTATAATTGTTAAAAAAGTATAGAAAAACCTTGCAGTAGCAAGGTTTATTTATGGTTCACTGCGATGAGTCTTTCTAGCGAGTAGATATGTAGTTTTATGGTTTTAGAGCTTTTAGCTCGCAATATAATTTTGCAATTGCTCGATCAATGTTTGCTGATCTTGAATGATCCCTTTGACCAAATCACCGATAGACACCAATCCAATCAATTGCGAATCTTCCACGACAGGCAAGTGACGCAAATGTCGATCGGTCATCAGATTTAAGCATTCTTGTACGGTGTTTTTACGCTCAATAGTCAGTACTTTGCTGGTCATGATATCTGCTACACAGGTGTCATAAGATGAGCGTTCCATCAATGCGACTTTACGTGCATAGTCACGTTCAGACACGATGCCGACCACTTTATCTTCTTCGGTAACGATGAGCGCACCAATGCCTTTGTCCGCCATCAAGCTAATCGCTTCTAATACGGTGGCTTCTGGTGTAATAGTATAAGTGATGTGTTGTGGTTTACTTTGTAAGATGTGTTCTACGGTAAGCATGATCCTGCAATCCCTCAATGATTTTCTTGCAATCACATAGCTATAACGCAAATTAGAAAACTTGAAAAGTAATTA
>LUOR01000067.1 GCA_001626925.1 Moraxellaceae bacterium REDSEA-S32_B1 | reverse complement strand
GCCCTGTCCATGCCGTGGATACGATGCCTTTGATAATATCCATGCATGTGCTGAGAAAGTTGCGAATCCCATTAAACTTGTCTGTGACATAGCTCCAAACGGCACTGACTGCGGTGCTGGTGGCAGTGCTGATCGCTGTCCAAATGGTACTAAAAAATGCACTGATGCTTGACCAGTTGGCGATGATGATGCGGGGAATACCAATCAAGGGGAATAGGAACGTCAAAATCGGATTGTTTGCAAAGACGCTATCGACTGATCGAATAATGTTTTTGATCCAGTCGATGCCTGTCTGAAATGCGGATACGACGCTATTCCAAACGCCGACAAAGAATCCTTTGATCGGTTCCCAATTTTTGTAAATGAGGTATGCGGCGACTGCGATCGCTGTGATCGCCAGTAGTATTGGGTTGGCAAGCATCATGCGTCCAACCGTCATAAATACAGTACCAATCATCTTGATGGTACTGATGCCACCCATCGCCAACTTTGAGAACAAGCCAAAGCCACCACCGAGTGCGCTGATGCTCATCTTGAGAAATGCTAGGGGTGCAAGCAGTGTGGTGATGCCGAGTGCCAGTGCGGAGATGCCACCGAGTAATAGGATGCCACCTGCGATGACTTTGGTCAGGGTACTGGCGAGGACTGGGTTGGCGTTTGCCCAGTCGGTGACCATAGATACTAAGCCTGCACCTTTTGCCATCATGGCGTTCAATGTTGGCAGTAACATCGTACCTGCGGTTATGGCAAGCTCAGAAAGGGAATTTTTAAATAACGCATATTTTGCAGATGCGTTCTGCATGCGAGCGAGATGCTCTCGGGTCATTGAACCTTTTGCAGCACTACTGTTGGCAAGGGCAATCTGCCTCTCTAGTTCAGCTCTATTTTGCATAAGTTTAGAGAACGTGTCCCAGTGCTCTGCACCAAATAGCTCTGCCACCGCCTGAATTTGAGTTGTGGTTGCCTGTTCAGCAAAATATCCTGCTTTAAGTACCTTACCATTTTTCCCCATCTGTGCAGGTACCCAATACTTTTCCATCGTGGATTCTTTAGGTAATTTGGAAATTGCATCCATGACTGCGTATATTCCACCCACAGCATCTCTTTGCATCATGTTCCCAACTTCATGTGCTTCCAACCCTAGTTCATTCAACATGGATTTGAATGGCTTTGATTGCGCATTGGCAGCACCAAGCCTTGAAAACACAGCATTCATCGCTGTGCTTGCAGTTTCAGCTTTCTCTCCCAATGTTTCTAATGTTGAACCGAATGCTGCGGTGTTTATATCAGTGATATTGACCATCGACGCTGTACCGCCGACTCGTTGCATAAAGTCGATGATGCCTGCACCTGTTGATTGAGCATTGTCATCAAGGTAGTTGATGCGATCTCCAAGCTCGCTGATTTGGCTGATCGGTCGCTTGTACAAGTTGGCGATCTTGCCCATATCTTCTGCAAGCTGTTCATAGGGTAACTCGAATGCTGAACCCATCTTAACCACTTCGAAAGTGAATCCTTTGACTTCCTTTTCAGCTACTCCCATCTTTAAGCCGTTGCTTGTCATTCTGGCCAGTTCATCATTGGATACAGGCAACTCACGTCCCATGGCAAGGATTTCACTGCGCATGTCATAAAAGGTCTTGGTCAGCTTGCCTGAGCTATCTCGTGCACCGTCGAGCTGTTTTGCGATGCCAAGCATGCTGTCTTCAAAATTGGCAGCTTGCACAACAGGGACACCCATGCCTGCGGTGGCGACACCTGCAGTCATTAATCCTGTAGTGGCATGTCCTCGAATGGTCTGTAGGCGCTGTTGGGTTTGTTGGTATTGCTTCTGCGCTGTGTTGATGCGATCGACAGCAATCTTTTGTTTGTTGTATGCCATGGTGGTCTGATGGATCTTGTCCTTCAGATTGGATTCATCCTGTGCCAGTGATTCGACCTTGATGCCTGCTTGGTGCATGTGTTGCACGTTGCTGATGAGCTTCTTTGAGTTGCGCTCATAACCTTCGTTGAGTCGATCGAGTGCTTTCTCGGCTTTTTCGAGTTCTTTGGTCTGTTTACTGGTGAGCGGTGCAAGGTCGGCTTGACGCTTGTAGTCTGCGATCAGGTCTTTTTGTTGCGCAATCTCTTGACTGGTTTCATCCAGTGCTGTGCGTAGTTTGCGATAGCTGTCGATGTTCTTTTGATCGACTTCGAGCTTGGCAATGGCTTTGGTGGTGGCAGTCAGGGCTTTGGTGGTGGCTTTGCTGCCACCGACCATGTGCTGTAGTGCTGGGGATAGACTGTCTTTTGCACCAAAGATGAGCTCAAGGCGTAATGGTTTCATTGATCATCTGTCCCGTGTCGTGCAGCTGCTCGTTCTCGCCACTGCATGAGTTCTGATAGTGACATGCCGTCGTAGGTCTGTGGTGACCAGTGCAGGACGACGGCGATGTCGGCGATAGCGTCTTCTACTGTTGCTGTAAGATTTGGGCACGCACTGATTTCTGTTGCAAAAAAAGCATGATCACTCCCGAGATTTGGGCGAGATCTGCAGGTTCGAGTTGGTCGATCTGTGTCTTGGTCAGGTTCGGCTCGCTGATGCGTGGCAAGATGGTGCAGATCGCTGTGACGTCGCCCTGTAATAGATCGGCGATCTTTGTGCCGTACATCGCTCGGATGTTGGGCTTGCGAATGGTGATACTGGTAAGTGTCTGTTCACCAAACTTAATCGGGTTATCCAGTTCGACGACTTGGCTGTCTTCTGCAATGGCTTTTTGGTTGTCGAGCTGCTCTTGGGTCGGGGTGTTGGGTTGTTCCATAATGGTCGTCCTAAAATGTGGTGTGATGTATTGAAAAAAACCACTGGCAACTGGAGATCACCAGTGGGTAGGAAAAGGGTTTACAGTCCGATGTTATTTCGGTGTTTTTCGAGGAGGTCTACGCCGTTGACGACTTCTTTCATACCAAGGATGTCGATCTCGATAACGACTTCGCCATTGATACTGAGCTTGTAGTAGGTCCAAATAGTTTTGATCGTGGTTTCGGTGTCGTCGCCTGATTTGCTATTGCCCATGTCGATCTCTTCATGGCGACCACGAATGACGACTTCGACTGCATCAAGCTCGCCTGTGTCATCTCGCTGATACGAACCTGCGAAACGCAAGCCGAATGCCGTCATGGATGCAGCACCGAACTGTGAAAGTACGGCTTTGTCCACGCCACCGAGCTTCCACGTCATCTCGTTGATATCGTCGGCAAGTCCGAGGTCGTATTTGACATTGCCATTCAAGTTGCCTCGCCAGTCTTCAAACTTGCGTCCGAGCTTGGGTAAGGTGACTTCGCCGACTTGACCGAGATATGAGCTACCCTCGACGTAGAGGTTCATGAGTTTGAGTTTTTTTGGAAGTGCCATGTGCTTGATTCCTTATGTTTGTCTGTGTGCTGATGAAGTCGCAGGGCTTATGCCGTTGCGACTCGTGCTGCGAAGTCCACCAAGTAGCGATCGGTGATGCGCTGACGGAACATCAAGTCTTCAAGCGGTGGTACTGGGGTGTAGTCGTAGTCGATGTAGAAGCGACCTGATTTGATGACTTCTTTGGTGTTGATCTCAGGATCAAGCCAGCACTCGCCACCTAACAAATAGCCACCAAGAATCAGCTCACGAAGCTTGGCATTGATGCCTTCGATGATGTCTTTGGCAAGGCTTGGTGTAAGTGGTTTGTCCACCGCCCACATGTGTCCATCTGCCATGGTGTCGGCGAGGATCTGTGCGGTGCGGGTGTAGTTTTCAAAAGCAAAGAGTGGATCGTCTGAGCAGGTGCGTGATCCCCAAAAGCGGTAGCCATCTCGGTTGACGATGGTGGTGATGTCGTGGCTGTTGAGATAGCCTGCATCGGTATTTGGGTCTTGTAACTGCCAATAAACATCGGCGCTAATGCCTGTAACGCCATTGACTGCGACATTGGAGATGGTCTTGTGCCAGCCGATCTCGTTGTCGATCTTGGCACGTAAGCCAAGTGCTCGTGCTGTGGCGTGAAATGTGGTGGTGGCGTTGGCTGTGGTGTCCCATCCCAAAAAGTCTGGCCAAATGACCATGACTTCTCGTGCTGCAAAAGTCTGACGGTAGGCTTGGGCTTCTTCTTTGGTGGCACAGCCATAGGCAGATACATATGCAAAGGCACGTAATGACTGTGCAATGCTGACCAGTGCGCTGGCGACAGCGTCTGTATCGAGACCAGGGATACCAAGAATACGTGGTTTGACACCAAGCTGTGCCTCGGCTGCAAGCAAGGCTTTCATGCCTGTGTATTTGCCTTCCGCTGTGGTCGTGCCGATGATCGCTGAGGTTTGCTCTGCTGGATCTTCAAGCTGCTCTACACGCACCACAACGGTGGCGGTGTTGGTCTGATCCGCAATGGCTTGGAGTGTGGTGGCTAATGTGCCTTCTACGCCTGCATCTGCGATGCCTGCTTGGACGTTGGTCAATAGCACTGGGGTGTTCAGTGGGAATTTGGTGGCATCTGCATCTGATGCAGTGCAGACGATGCCGATAATCGAGCTAGATACTGTACGAATAGGTCGAGTGCCGTCGTTGAGCTCTAATACTCGGACACCGTGGTGGTAATCTGTGCTTGCCATGATGCAATAAGCCTGTGATCTGTTGTTTTCAGTTCACAGGCTTACAAATAATACATAGCAATGCATGCGAGGGTGGTTGTAGATGAGATGTTTACAACTTTAATCTAGTTGTGTATTGGGAGTAGACAACAAAAGTTAATTCGAGAGATTCTGAATTGATAAGATCAATAGCGGTATCAATTTTGAATAGTCTACAGACCACGCTTGATAATATGATCCTTCAACTTCTGTATCACTCATAGAGCCATCTTCTAATAACCACCCGCCTTTGGTTACAGCGCTTGGATAGACTTGATATAACTCTTGTGCAAAAGCACCAATATCGTGTTGATCGTTCACTTTCCAATTGAAATTGTGAATATCAATTTGATTAACGATTTCTGTTGCTTCTGATTTTGATGCTAAGCCTTGATCATTCTTTAATGTCTGATCAGATGTTGTGTTATATGTAACTGCTGTATCTGTAACGCTAATATTACCGACAATACCATTAGTACCAAATGCAGCTACAGCACCACCATTAGGACGTAAAGCAAGAATTGACATCGCCCCTGTGTTCTCTACACGCAACGCTGGATTCAAGTTATCAAGTGTTGTACTAAAATCACCATTACCAATTTGAAATTGTGCGTTTCGAGCTGGACTACGATCATTAACTAATTTAAGCCCTCGCATACCGTCAAAGTTATTTCCTGCTACGATGACTTTGATATGCTTGCCTGTTCCAGATACAACACCATTATTTAAGTTTTGAAATTGATTCGCTGTGATTGAGCCATCTCTTGTAATATCCGTTGTTGAGTACAACAATATACCGTTGATTAGCACATCGTCATTATTGAATTTATTACCACGGATTGAGTTGCCGACAACATTAAATGAATAAACTGATTCTAGTTTGATCATATAGACTTCAGCACCCACTTCAGTACGACTATTTCTATAGCTCAATTCATTTTGATGAATTAAAACTTGTCTAGCATTACTGACGACAATCCCGTCATTAGTTACACCAATATGATTTAAATTGATGCGGTACTGGTTTACTTTCATGATCGTGTTTAAAATCACTAAACCATCGAAATCGACTTGTAAATCGTTGTTAGTAAAGGTAAATCCTTCTACATTGTATACTTTACAAGCTGTGTAGAAATTGAAAATACGGTTGTTCGATACTTCAATATTCGCTAATGTTCTCAGCGTTTGATCAGTAACATGTACACCCACACTATTCTCTATAAAGTTTGAAGCAATCGCCGCTGATGCAGATGCTTTCCCATAAATTTCATTGTCTTTAATTTCAATCGCAAATGGACAATTCAATTCAATACCGTTTTTCCAGCCATAAAGTGCTGTATTAATACTTTCTGCACGAATCATGCACTGTGAGATTTTTCTAAAGCGGTTAAAATAATTTGCACTATTTGTACCCGCTAATTGTTTTGTTAGTGCTTCTGTTGCATCAAATTGAATTGCAGTACCTACACCTTGTTTTTGAGTAAGAATGCCAAGTTTTGAGATGGATGCTTCTGAAAACCAGTTATCAAATGTTGCTTTAATACCATCGCTTGGAGCAGTTGAAAGCCAAATTAATGCGTCTGATAGATTATTTCCACCTTCGATGTCGATATAATTCGTTGCTGTTAATTGCGCATTCACATAATACTTACCCTTGATAGACAAAGGGATTTTCGCATTTAATGCTTTTTGAATTGCTGTCGTTGAATCTGTACCAACTACTGCACCGAACCAACGAATATCTGCACGACCGTTATACTGACGTTTCCAGCGCCGATTTAGTGCATCGACGATGATCGTACCGCCGTTAACTACACTTGTCGTGTCATTTTGATCAAGTAAAAACTGTCCTGTAAACCCTTCTTTTGCGATTCTAATACTTGTTTCAGTAGTGCTGCTTGCTCGCAATTCTTCATAATTTGCAAAACCTTTGATCGCACCGATGTCCAGCTTGGTTTGTAGGTCGGTTTTTATCTGCTCTACAGCTTGCAGTGTTGCTACTACGAGATTTGGATCGATGACTAGCTCAAAGTGATTGATGTTGTTGATTTGGATAATCATCACTAAGTTTAATGACTTGCTTGCGCCGTCGTCTGTGCTTGGCTTATATGTCGTCGGGTAGTTTGAGTAAGCAACTAAGACATCCCCCGCATATAGACCAAGCTCACGAATATTGAAGCCACCGATTTGCCCTGCGATCATTGCGCTGGCTTTGAGCCAATTTGGCTCGTCCTCATCGGGTGCTAGACTATCGATGTATGTTCGATAGACTTCGTTGACAAGTCGATCCGCAGATGAGTCGGGTGTCGGTAGTGTGCCGTTTCCATCACCAACAGCCATGTGTGTGATACCGAGCTTGGTGCCGTTGTTGATCGACTCTGTGAGTAGTGCAATGCCCGCATCAGTAAATGTTGAATAGTATAATTGAGTCATGATGAGTTACTCCTTATACCGATGCCAAGATAAACATGATGAGTTCTTCGTAGCGAATGCCGTAGCGATCGCCCGCTGGCTGTGCTTCTTTTAAAATGTGTTGTTCATGACCAATAATGACGCCGTCGTCATCAAGAATTGGAATATCTTGTGTGATTTCCTCAGATGCTTCCCATGTGTCATGACACAGCAATCCATACTCAAATGGATCAAGTCCAGCTGATTCAAATACTGTTTTTACTTCTTGCGCAATGACGCCGATGTGCGTTCTAGCATCAACACCTTTTGAATTTACTGAATTTTTAAATCGGTATTTTTTGATCAGTTGCTTACACTGTAGTGCTACTGATTTTTCGATATCAGATAGCATGTCAATGTCTTGCTTATATCGTTCGTCTGATGTGTTAATTGCGCCTGTTTCAGAGTAAACAACAGACCAGCGTAGGCTTTGCGATCCGCATGACGCCCCAACATCGAGAAGCGGTGCAATATTTGAAGTGGCATATGTCGCTACGCTTGGCCGTAAAAATAGTTCTCGACATTGTAGTGACATATAGCCGTTGTCATTCGTGCCCTGCGATCCGCCGCTTACGATGATGCGACCGTCTCGTGTGGTTGTTGATCCAGCAGAAAAGAAGTCTACATACGACTGTGCTTGTGTCGTTCCATCTTTTGAAATACCGAGCGAAAGCGATGTCGGTGTGATAATTGATTTGTTTGTAGCGCTTTGCGGACTAATGTTTGATCGAATATCTTTACTTTTAGAGCGAGATATTGAGTATGTGCTGTCAACTCCGACTAAGGTTGGCTCATAGATATACGATGTGACTCGTGCTTCAACATAATTGTTATTTGTTCCAGTGCCTTCTTCAATGAATACACTGCTTAAATCTGTCGCTTTAAGATGAACAACATTGTTTTGCGCATAATTGTAGCTGCCTTCGGTTTCGATCAGTCTTGCGACGACGCCGTCGAGCTTGCATTCTGAGAGCGTTAAACCATCATTAAGTCCTGAGCAATTTGCATAAATTTGACAATTTTTTGAGCCTGACAATCGTACTACAGATGCGCCTGTAGACGTATATGTCGGGAGGTTGACGCCCATTTTGTCTGCATTAACAAATGCTTGCACACCAGTCGTTGACTGAATAAACAATGGATATTGACAGCGAGCAGCATTGACATGAAATACAAAATTACGCCCTGCGTGTGCATCATTTAATTGAGCTCCGTTGACTGTAATTTCAGCTTGACCCGTTGCGGCTGCGGTTACACAGTCTTGCGCTGCGACGTTGATAATCGCACTTTCATAGCGTCGTTTTACAATGACGCCGACATTACATTTATAACAATTCACATCAACAAATAGTGCTGTACCCGTTTTTCCATCTTGCTTGCGAGTGATATACACGCCAGCATCTACAGCACCTTGTAAATGATGGATTTTAAGCCAAAGGTTTTGTACACCTGATGAGCCAAAAAGTGTATCTGAACCTGCTGTCGTCCAATCTTCGCCAGCGTAAATTTGGTTAATTTCAATCGTCGCACCCTTGCAATTACCTGCATTAAAAGCCCAACCATCATTGGCTTGTCCTGCTGATGAATGAGGTACGTTTTTCACATCGAAGTGACCGCCTTTCCACGTGAAATACACGTCCTGAGCTTCACTAGACCCTGTGCTAAAAAATGAAGTTGTAGGAAAGTTAGCAGAAGCTACCCATTTCGCATCGCCGCATTCGATATTTACAGTTGCACTTAAACGGCTATAAAGTTGCTTGTTAATGACATAAACACCGTTGTTCGCAAAACCTTTCCCGCCGTATTTACATAGCGTTCGATACCATTCATTGCACGCTAACCAATCGATCGAGTCGCTTGCCAACAGTTCGGGCACAACGTCACCAAACTCTGAAGTAAATGTCAGCGGATATGCTGCTTTAATATCTTGTAGTGAATTAAAGCGTCCGCTATCTAACCATTCTTGTACTGTGTGATATGTTCCATCACCGATCCCACCAAAATCTTTGATTGACAGTGATTCGTTGACTTTTTCTTTTAGTTTTCGGCTATTCGTTAGTCCTGTTTGCGTTAGTGCTGTAACTGACGCAACGGTTGCAAGTACAATATCGGGATCAATAATGACATTAAAATCGGCAATATTGTCGATCTGTAGAATCATGCGAAATGTCATGATTCGTGCAGTACCTTCGCTGGATAACGGCTTATATGTCGTCGGGTAGTTTGAATAAGCAACTAAGACATCGCCCGCATATAGACCAAGCTCACGAATTGTAAATCCGCCGACAGCACTCGAAATGATCGTTTCAGCTTTGAGCCAATTTTTATTATCGTCATCTGCGCTAAGGCTGTTCAGCGGTGCTTTGTAGACTTCATTTTCTAATGCTGTGCGATCTGAGCTCGGCACTGGTAGCTCACCATTGCCGTCACCAAATCCCATATGTGTGATGCCAAGCTGTGTGCCGCTTCGGATTGCTTCTGTGAGTAATGCCAAGCCTGCATCGGTAAATAATGAATAAAACTGCTGTGACATAATCATGATCTCGGATAGATGATCGTCTCTTCATGACTAAGATGTAGAGACTGAAAAAATAGGTTTGGAATCGCACTAAAGATCAGCGGGCGGACTTCTGTAACGTCATCGCCAAAGTGAACAAGTCCTGGAAAAATCGAAGGTATTGGCTGATGTAGTTGCGGATAAATCGTGACGTCTTCGCCGTCATACATGGCGCAAGCAACATGCGTGTCACCTCTGATCGTGATGACGTTGATTTCGATCGATGTCAGTTCTCGTGTCAGTGGTTTTGCATCGAGAAGTAGATCGATAAGCGTGTTGTATGCTTGTTCGTTAATGTCCTTGCCATCTGTATCAATCGTGATCTGGAATGTGCCAGGTGTGTTGGCTGGGTTTTCTTGCCACCACTCGGTTACCGTCAATGAGTAACCAAATGCTTTGATGATGGCTTTAAGCGCCGCCACCGTGCCTTTTTTCTGATGAATATTGAACGAGGCTTTGATCTGCGCTTTCTTCTGCGCATCTGTCCAATCCCGATTCCAACGGTCGACGCTGTTTTGCCAGCCCAGCACCGATAAAAATTGATTCGGTGCGTCGTCAATGGTGCTCAATGTCTTATGTTTGACATCAAGATCAGTGCCCTTAGCATTGGCTGTGGCGACTTTGCGCTCAAGCTCGGTGCTGTTCGGTGGCAGTAGGCTACTCATCAGATCGCCCCTGCAGTCACAGTCACACTGCTACAGCTTGCGACTTGGGTATTCGTGATGATGATGTCGGCAGTCGGTGATTCGATGCTGACTCGAGTCACACCTGTGACATGCAAAAGCTCGTAGAGCTTGGATAGGTAAATCGAACGACCGATACGGCGACTTTCTTCGATATATGCAGTGACCTTGGCAGTCGCTTCAGTAATCAGCGGATCAGATTCGGGTAAGTTCGGGATGTAAACTGTCGCACTAATCGCAAAGTCAATCGGCTCTACGCTTTGCACAGTGATGCGATCTGCGACAGGTCGGCGTGTTTCATCTGATAAATATGCGTAGACAATGTCGAGCAAGGCTTGGCTGGCAAGTCCTGTCGCTGAGTCATTTTGCAGAATAATAATTAGTGCTTCAGCGGGTGCAGGGCTGAGCGCTTTGGCATCGCCGACACGTCCATCGCTGGACAAGGCGTGGAATTCGTATGCGGATGTGGGACCTGCAACAGAGAGCGAGTCGAAAACTAAACTTGCACGATAACGCAGTGCATCGTCCGACTCATAGACTGCATCGCTATCTTCATCTGCGGGACTGATCAGCAATCGGGTGATGCCATAGTTTGCGACCACGGCATCTAAATCTGTGCTGGTTGCGAATGCGAGTAATGTGCTGAGCGCAGCTTGGTTGATGCGATTGCGAAGAATCATTTCCCGATAGCAACTTTCTTGAAGTAATTTGGTCAACGGCTCGGATTCACGAGCTAGAGTCGCCTCTAAAGCTGGGCGTTTCTCATCGTCCCACAATGCCAAAAATGCCGATTTTCGCTCAGCAAAAAGCACCTCGAAGTCGATTTCTTCGATCAACTTTGGCTGTGCAAGTGTTGAAAAGTCTACGCTCATGCAGCTGCTCCCATCTGTAGTGGGGTGTTGAGATTTAGACGTTCGCCTGTGGCGATGTGAATCGCCTCAAGATCAAAGACTAATGCGCCTGCACGCAGATCGCTGACAGTGATCTGCTCGATACTGATGCGGTTTTCCCATTTGCTGATCAGTGTGTAAATGGCGCTGTATAGCTGAAGTATCAGCGCATCGTTAATCGGTTGGTCGATTAAGTCGGGAATGATTGAGCCATACTCTCGGCGTGCTGTGCGCTCGCCGATCGGTGTGGTCAAAATGTCTTGAATGCTTTGCTTGATGTGATCAAGCTCGCCAATCCAACGTCCAGTGGTACGTGACATCATGGGATTGGTACTCCCGATGTTCCGTTACCCGATTGCACACCTGACGTTAAGTGGTATGACAAGCTGATATTGCCTGCTTTGATATCGCCATCTGAGGTGAACATGCCCTGAGAATGGCTACTGCCCAGTGTCAAGCTACTGCCACCAACGGTATTATTACCTGTCATGGAGGTACTGCCATTACGTTGCATGTTGCCGTTGTGGGTGATGTCGCCGTTCCACGTCGTGCCACCTGTGGCATTGATGGTTGCTGTCGCTCCATCGGGCAAGATGGCTTCGAGGTGATGGGTCTTGGTGTTGTAGCTGATGTGTGCGTCGTCGGAAAACTTGCGAATTTTGAGATCAGGGTCGTTGCTAGGCGCTGGATGTGCAGTGCTATACATGCCAAACAGCACAACGCCGTTGCAAAGCTCTCCGCTTGGAGAAAGCACGAGGACTTGCTCACCAATGCTTGGTGAATCCCAAGTCGTGTCTGTGCCTGCTCGAAGTGTGAGCCATGGCAATGGTGCAGAGATGATCCCTTGAAAATCTACAATGCATCGTGCTTTGGTATGGTCTACGGAGGAGATCACACCAAAGCGGATGAGGTTTTCGAGGCGACGGACGTTTTCGGTATTCATGCTGCAATCGTGGTGCAGCTATTTATTTATTGCATGTGGTTGCGGTTGTAGATGCGCTGTTTACAACTCAGCTGAAGTTATTATTTTTCAAGAATATGTTGTCTGACTTCGTCGGCGGTCATTTCGATTTCTGCATCAGTGAAGCCAAGCAATGTGCGTTGTGTATAGCGCACACGGATGGCTTGGTGTTCGGTGATATAGACACGATCCACCAAGCCATCTTGGTGAATGCGTGCTATGTGGGATATGCGACTGTTAAAACCAATGCTGACGCCGTTAGCTTCTCGCTCTACTTTAAGATGTTTAATGGTTTTAAGCTTTTGGAACATCTTGCGACGGATATGTCCTGATCGCTCACGGAGTCCCTTGCGTCGTGGTTCGTAGGCTGTGCCGTCGGGATTTTGTTGTTTTGTGATGCGTTGACTCTGACTTTTGCGGATCTTGCGTCCGAGGTACAAGGCGAGTTTGTTGCGTTCAGATTCACTGAGCTTGTCGAGGTAGCGTTCTAACTCGGTGGTGAGTTGATCAAAATCGTGTAGATCCGTCGGCATGGCTTCGCACTATAAAAAATATTGTTCTTCGGGATCTCGTGACTGCCAAGATGCTAGGGTCTGTCCTGTTGCATTATCAATCAAAGTCACAAGGGTCGATGCAGCTGCTTTCTCATAGGTTGGTTCGGCTGGATAGTCGATGCTCAGGTTGCCACCATCACGCTTGACGATGACTCGTTCGGTGAGTGCTAGCTCGATGCCGAGATCCACTTTGTCATTGGTTTTAATCTCGGCTTCGAATTTGATGGCTTCGTTGGCTTTGTCAAGGTTGGACATCAACTCAGGTTGATGAATGCGCACCCAGTCGAGTACTGGAATGCTCACGGCAGCAAGATCGCCTGCAAAGTCTACGAGTACCAATGAAGCTGTGTAAACGTACTCGAATGATAAGCCGTTTGCTAATGTGCTTCGGACATTGCCATTGTCAGCAAAAACGAGAATGCGATCAGGGTTTTGTGCTAACTCTGGAATCGCCTTGAGTAAGTGGTCTCTTAGACTTTGCAGTTTTTTCATGCGGCTTGTTTTCCGTATAACGGCTCAAGGTGATCCCACTCTCGTTGGAACTTGGCTTGGTAGCCGAGCTTTTTGTAGTTCCGTCCGTTGTACAGGGTAAAGACTGCATGCCAGTTTTGCTGACGTAGTGCGTCGATCAAGGTAATGTCTTTGCCGTCCACTTCGCCTTTTTTGAACTCAATGAATCGAACAAAGGCATCCAGCTGATTGGCTTCGTTGAGGTATTGTGAATCGACAAAGTCTTGAACAGAAGCGTAGCCTAGAGATTTCCAGTTCTCCCCCATGATTTGGAACTGTCCCCAACTGGCTGACATGAGTGCGCAATCTCGGTCGATCTGCATCGCTGTCGCAAGTCGGACGTGTTCGGCATTGTTACCTTGATAGCCACCAGTGGCTCGGTTGACAATGCTTGGGTACTTCGCTTGCATCTGATTGGCAAAAGCTGTGCCGTGTTTTTGCTTCAAGTAGTAATACATGCGATGGCGTTCAAATAGGATTTTGGGTTTGCCATTGGGTAAAAAGCCTGCACCAAGTCCCTCAACTGCGCCAAATACTCGAATCACGAGCTCTGATACGCCAAGCTGTTTTGCTGCATTGGCATAGTCTTTGGCACTGAGTAATTTGTCAGTTGATTTACCATGTAATGCAGCATAGGTTTTTTCGCCGACTTTACCGTCATCCAGCAAGTTATGTTTGCGCTGAAATTGCATAACGGCGTATTCAGTTTGCTCACCAAAATCACCATCAATGATCAATGCTTTGCGAGTTTTACCAGTAAAACCGAGTTTCTTGAGTTGGGTTTGCAGGGTGATGACGGCTTCGCCTTTTGCACCGAATCGTAAAATCTTCATGATGCGCTCCAAATGAGTTTTGCCACGTTGCCACCACTACGTTGCACGATCACAGCGAGTACTACTGCAAACACGGCATCCCATATGGTGACTGGGTCTTTGAAAAAAATAATATGAATGGATTGTCCGAAAAATGATGCTGCCAATAATGTGGCAAACCATGCGTAGCCACGGTGGTAACGTGAACCATCACGGCTGAAATAGACAATACGAAATGCGCAGAAGATATATGCGCAAAGTGCGATAATCTGAATCATCATAGAGAGCCTCCGCCTCTAAACACTTTCCAAATATCAGAGAGTTTGGACACTTTTGCCCAATCCAACAGCTTGACTAAAATCAGCAATGCAAATACTGACGAAATGAGTCCACACAAGCCTGCATTGTTAAAGGGTGTAGGTAAAAGCTCCATCACCACAGGTGCAATCAAGTAGCCGACTGCTGTGGATACCAGCATGGTGTAGACACGCTTTGCGCCTGTAAGATTTTTAGACTCTGCAGTGATTACCACGCCACCGAGTACTGCACCGAGCAGAATGTTGCCGTTGACAAATGGCAATAGCGATGCTGAGCTCAATGCAAGTGCGGTGGTGGTGACTGATGTTGGTTCGGGCATTGTGTTAGTCCCATAGTTGAATGCTTTGTTTGGTGGCTTGGGGTGTGCTGATCTCAGGCAGATTGACCAATGTGCCGATAGGTAAAATCACACCAATGTCGGCAAGCTGTGGATTGGCTGCGATGACTTGCTCAATAACACCTGAGCCTCGTCCGTAATAACGCCAACAAATACGATCTATCGTGTCGTTCTGCATGGATCGGATGGTATTCATCGAAACCACTTGCCCCAGAATGTTGTTTTACGTTTCTGCTCCTCACCAATCTTTAATAATGGTGGTGCAGGAACATTATCTGGAATGATTTCACCTGATGGCCAAAGTTTGACGTCGGGTCCATTGGTGATTTCGGGTGGTCGTAATGCCTTGATCTTACCTGAGCAGGGTTGATAACCCATGCCTGACTTGGATATTTGGCATCCTCGACAGTTGCACTCGCTCATATCACTTTTAGGTTTGCATTTGCTGCAGCAACATTGACATTGTTTATTCATACATCACCCTCATAGTCCAATTTTTCTGTAATCGATACATGACAACAAAAAGTAGTTGGATTGATTCCATTGCTTTGGGATCGCAGGTTGGATTCTGTAGATATTTCGACTTTTGACAAATCCAAGCCTAGCTCATTTGCAACTTTTTCGAGTGCTAGGCGTTGCAACTCTTCTTGAGTAAATGTGTACTGATGAACACGTTTATGAGTTTCTTTTGAATAAATATTCATTTTCATATCAAATCCACCACCGTATGATTTTTACCGAGTAGTTGTTGAATCGCCCAATGTTTGTTGCGTCGATATTCATCAATGCTTGGTGTCATTTCATCAGCACGTTTGTTGCCTGAATTCGTCGCATCGTAGTTTCGATATTTTTCATAAATCTTGGCAGCGATGCCGTTGGCGACGGCGGAGAAATATAAAATCTCGGTGTCGGGTTGATCGTCCACGAGACTGGTCGCCAATCCTGCCAATGTGTCGGCAGTGCCGATAAGATTTTTTAATAAGCGATTGACGTCGATGACTTCTTCTCGAAGTATTTGGCGAAGTCGATCGTCGGTGACAGAGCCATCTATGCGCACATATTTACGAATATCGTCCATGGCAATGCTTGGGAAAAATGTCCCACTGCTGACGGTGATATTGCTTGGTGTGTTATTGCCGTTGGCAACAAAACCCATGATGATCTCCTAAGTGTTTTAAAACACTGGGAGGGGCAATGGCTCGTTGAAGATTTACTGTGATAAAAATCACGACCATTGCTCTCCAGTGTGGCACGAGGGCTCGGTTAAGTCGGTTCAGGATTGTTCGCTGAATCGTCTTGTTGTTGGTTTTCAAGTGAAGCATTTTCAGGTGCGGAGATTTCTGCTGAAGCGTGTTGTTCGCCAAGCACTGCGACCAGTTTTTCCATTTTTGCAAGGTCGGTTTTGCCACCGCACTTGTCGTTGAGCTTTACCGCTTCAGCGAGATACTTCATAGACTTGACTGCATGCGCTAAATCGTCTTGAGTTTCAGCCTTGATACTGCGCATCTCGGCTTTACCGAGTGCGAGGTAGAGCTTGGATTTGACTTCATCAGGCATGTCTCGAACTTCACTGGAAAGCGATGGATCTGTCACCAGTGCTGAAAGTCGCTCTAATACAGTGATGTCGATCTCTGCATCAGTTTTCAGCGTTTTGAGATAGGCTTCCGCAATCTCTTCGGTGATATAGCACGCTTCGGTACGATCAAAGCGATCAGGCAGTTTTAGTCCGTATTTCAAGACATAATCTGCAAGGATCAATGCATATTCAAAGTCTTGAATATCAATCGCCCACACGAGAATCTCTGAAACAATGGCATCTTGCACCGCAGGCTTGGCGGTCAAAATGCCTTCGATATATGGCTTGTAGGCTGAAATCAATTGGCGCTTCAGCTCTACTTTGTTTTGAATGGATTGAACGCCTTTTAAGCGATTTTTGTCAGTATTTAGCTGTAATAACTGCTGTTCATAGACATTCAAATCACGCATTGAGCCATGCTCCGCTACGTGTGTAGCGGATTTTTCAGCTTGGCTCTTTTGGAAATGCTTACGTGCTGGGGTAGTCATGATTTACCTTATGCGTCTTGGAGTACGATGTTTTCAGCCATGCATGCCAAGCCGAGATCTTCGATGTAGTAATCTTCGTTTGAAGATTCGTAGTTTTCGATCTGATCACGTTTTGGATTGTCAATCACATGACGACGACGTGCACCTTCTTGAACATAGATCGACAGATTTTCATAAGTCGTAATCAAGATGGTGTTTTCAGGGAAAAACGGTACTGCATGGACAGGTAAGCCACCCATACGTTTTTGACTGATGATGATGTCGGCAGCCAACTTTTCGCTGTTTTCTTGGTCTTTGTTGACCAATGGGAAGTATTTGTCATCGACTGTGGTTTGGCTACATAAAACAACCAAGTCAGGGTTACCTTGATGCACTTCATCAATCATGGCGCTTTTCAGATCCATGACCAAGGCATCATAGTTTTTGTAGTGTGCACCTGTGCCACCGACTTTGATGTCACCTGCACCCACTTCACCTTCGGTCATGACACGGGATTCGTTTTCTTCACGCATTTTTTGCAACCAGCCTTTGTTGACATCTTGCAATTTTGGATTTGCAGCAATGTCTGTGGTGGTGGCAATGCTTGTGCCGTTGAAGCCGATCATGATGCGATCAAGGGCTTGACGCTTGATGATCACGCTACGGAAACGGTTGTAAAAATCTTTGAATTTCGCCCATTGATCCAGTTTTCGATATTTAATTGAGGTATCGAAGTTGGTCTGACGGCAGAAGTAAAAACGCTCATCCAAGTTGGTCGGATCAGTCGCTTGACGGTCTGTATTGTCTGTGTTGGTACGTGAAGCAATCGGGCGTGTAATGCTCAAACCAACTGCCGAACCTGATTGTTCATTGACCACGAAAATATTAATTTTTTGTAAGAACGCTGATGATTGCTGGATGCCTTCTTCAAGTTTTTGCTGGATCGATGGTTCAACATTGAACTTTTCGCTTACAGTTTTTACGCCGTTGAGCTCAGCCAGTTGAGTCATTGCTTGGTTGTACTTAAATCGTGTTTGCGGTTGCATGTTGTGCTCTCTTCTTAAATGTACGATATGCGGTAAATCAACTACTGCTTAGTAATCGACCGTTTCTTTGTACTGGCTGTCGTTGGACTCAGGACGTGACGTGAACTGTGGCTCTTTATCTAGCTTCGATTTGAAATCTTTAAATTCCGCTTCAAGCTGATTGTGCTTTTCAAGCAGTTGGCTGTGTGCCTCACCTTGGCTCGCTGTTTGTTCAGCAATAGCCATAATCGCTTGTTCGTTTTCGCTAAAACTTTGTTGATTTTGTTGCTGTTGCTGCTCTGTCTTTTTGAACAGGTTTTTCACCTTTTCGACCAAGTCACCTGTGAATGATTTTTGTTCTTTGACTTCTTCAAATTCCAAGCTGACTTCTTGTGAAGCAGTGAAAATGTTGTCAGGGTTTTGCTTGCGATCGGCAAGTGGATTGACTTTTGCAGTTGATGCGAATTGAAGCATCTCTGTACCGAGTGACGCAGGGCTATCGGTGACAGCCAAACCAACCAAATAGGCTTTTCCAGTTTTGGCAAAGTTGCGATCAACTTCGATAGATGAATAGACTTTTTGACCACGTTTGTTCAGTTCGATTAGGTTGGCATTCGGCTTGATTTGAACAAAAAGAGCGTCTTTTTGTTCGCCGTCAATTTCGACTTTTTCAGTCTTGACTGCGAGTACATCACCATATGCACCAAATGAGCTGTCAGGGAATGCACTGCGGATATGCTCAACATTGACACGAGCGCCGTAAGTGTTTGGGTTATAAGATTCAGCCATCTGAATGATCCATTCAGGTTGAATCTCTCGTCCGTCTGTCGTGTCGCCAGCCACTGCGACTCGGAACCAGTTTGATTTGTATTGCTTCGGCTGTATTTTATCAGTCATTCTGCTGTACCTATTTGGATGCCTTTGGGAAGGGAATTCGGCATGAATCAATAGGTGCAGAATGGGCAATGAAGCGATTGGGGCGCAATACGTTGCGGTTGTAGATGAGCTGTTTACAACTGGGCTCGGCTGTTAAATAGCAAACGACCTGCCAATGTTTGCGGATAAAGCAAAAGTTATCCGCAGGCTATGAACGATCTCACCCAACTCGCCAATCTCGAACTGATATTCGACAATAAGCTCAAGGCAAAATTTCTATTTTGGCTTGGCTGGAAAATTGTCGATATTGCAGAAGCACTCAATGAAAATGAGCGCACTGTGCAAGCATGGAAAACACGAGAAGAGTGGGATAAAACCAAGCCTGACAGTCGTGTTGAAGAAGCGCTGACTGTTCGCTTGATGACGCTGACTTTAAAAAATAAAAAATCCAGTGGCGACTATAAAGAACTGGCAGAACTGTTTAAAAACTACAAAGAATTTGCTCGGATTGAGCGATTCCGAGATGGTGGAAATGAAGCCGATCTGAATCCAAATATTGCCAATCGCAATGCCAAGCCGAAGAAGAAAAAGGACAATAATGAATTTTCTGATGAGCAAGTTGATCAGCTGATCAGTGCATTTGAAGACAGCTTATTTGACTATCAGCGAGATTGGTATAAAGCAGGCAATCAACGCACACGAGTGATTTTGAAAAGCCGTCAGATCGGTGCGACTTGGTACTTTGCTCGGGAAGCATTGGTCGATGCGTTGTCAACTGGACGAAATCAAATATTCCTGTCTGCGTCTAAGGCGCAAGCGCATATTTTTAAAGAATACATTAAGGCATTTGCGTTCGAGGCGTGTGGCGTTGAGTTAGTTGGTGATCCGATTATTCTGCCAAATCAAGCTGTGATGACATTTCTCGGTACAAACTATCGTACTGCTCAAGGCCATCATGGCAATTTTTATTTTGATGAGTTCTTTTGGACTTTTGGGTTCAATGAGCTGAACAAAGTTGCATCGGGAATGGCGCTGCATAAGAAATGGCGCAAAACCTACTTCTCTACACCATCAACGATGGCGCATGAAGCCTACAACTTTTGGACTGGCACTCGGTTCAACCGTGGTCGAGCAAAAGATCAAAAGTTAAATATTGATGTATCGCATGATGCGCTAAAAGATGGTCGCTTTTGTGAAGATCGGATGTGGCGTCAGATCGTCACGATCATGGATGCTGAAAATGGCGGATGTGATCTGTTCGATATTGAAGAGCTGCGCTTTGAATATTCTGCAGAAGAGTTTGCAAATCTATTGATGTGTCAATTCATTGATGATGGTGCATCTATTTTCCCATTGGCGATGTTGCAACCATGCATGGTCGATTCGTGGGAAGTTTGGGCGGATGACTTTAAGCCTTTTCATAGCCGTCCATTTTCAAACCAGCCTGTATGGATTGGTTATGATCCTGCCGAAAGTGGCGATAGTGCAGGCATGGTCGTGATCGCACCGCCAAAAGTCGCAGGCGGGAAATTCCGAGTATTGGAGAAAATTCAATTTAAGGGCATGGACTTTAAAAGCCAAGCTGAAATGATCCGCCAAACTACGCTGCGTTATTTCGTCACTTATATCGGGATCGACACGACAGGCATGGGCACAGGTGTAGCGCAACTGGTTAAACAATTTTTCCCGAATGTGACTGTGTTTAGCTACTCCCCTGAAGTCAAAACAAAATTGGTTCTAAAAACCATGGATGTGATACGCAGTGGTCGGTTGGAATATGACGCAGGTTGGACGGATCTCTCTCAATCATTAATGAGCATTAAAAAAACGCTCACACCAAGTCAAAAGCAAATGACTTTCACTGCAGGACGTTCTGAAGAAACAGGACATGCAGATCTCGCTTGGGCATTGATGCACGCCTTGTTTAATGAGCCTCTCGAAGGTCAATCCAATTCGAATACATCATTTTTGGAGATTTACCAATGAATCCATTTTCGACTGCAAAAAGTATTTATGATTTTGCTCGAAGTCAGATCAATCAGATGCCTGTGGTGGGTGAAAAAGTTTCGCAGCGATCTGAAGCGTTCACCTTTGGCGATCCAGTACCAGTGTTAGATGGTCGAGATATTTCCGACTACACAGAGTGCTGGTATAACGGTCGTTGGTATGAGCCTCAAGTCAGCATGGTCGGTTTGTCAAAATCCTATAAATGCACACCTTATCTGAGCAGTGGGATTTTATTTAAACGCAACATTTTGGCGAACTCATTTATTCCGCATAAGCGATTAAGTCGGAAGGCTTTCGAGCAAATTGCACTGGATTATATTTGGTGTGGTAATACTTATGCCGAAGAGATCAAATCAAGAACTGGTAGCATTATTGAATATAAGCCTGCGCTGGCTAAATATATGCGCCGTGGACTGAAAGCCGACACATTTTATTTACTTTACGATAATCATGATCGAATTGATGCGCAAGAATGGGAGTTTGATAATCGAATCTGTCATGTGCGAGAGGTCGATATTGATCAAGAAATTTATGGTGCACCTGAATATATTTCGGCATTGCAAAGTGCGTGGCTTGATGAAGCTGCAACTCTATTCCGCCGAAAATATTACAGCAATGGATCTCATGCAGGATTTATCTTGTATGTGAATGATCCTGCATCAGATCCAAACGATATCGACGAACTTCGAAATGCGTTGAAGCAAAGTAAAGGACCAGGGAATTTTCGCAATCTGTTTTACTACAGTCCCAACGGTAAAAAAGATGGTATTCAAATTTTACCAGTTTCAGAAATTGCTGCTAAAGATGACTTCGTAAATATCAAATCAACAACTCGGGACGATACGCTCGCAGCACTTCGGATCTACCCACAACTCATGGGTATTATCCCCAATAATACTGGAGGCTTTGGTTCAATCAAAGACGCATCGTATGTTTTTTATCACAATGAAATCGTTCCTCTGCAGACACGTATCGCTCAGATGAATGATTGGGCAGGTGATGAGATCGTTAAGTTCAAGAAATTTGACATGGATCTAATGACTTCATAGCAAATTAACCCATAAAAAAGAAGCACTCTGATTTGAGTGCTTTTTTTTGCCAAAAATTTAGGACATGGGCTACCAAACGCAGTCCCTCGCCCGCCTGCGAGCTATCTAAATGATGCAAAACTACTGCATATCATCCTACGCCGTGAATTTATGGGAAATACTTAGTATTAATCAGCTTTGGGCATTGTTTTTGAGGAAATGGGAATACTGCAATCCACTACACAAGATCATATTTGCTGAAATGACAGAATTTGACTGAAATTCACAGCAAAGTAGCCGACTACACCAATGTTCGTTCTTAAAAAAATCGACTATAAAAAAATAGCATATGGGGTATAGCGAACTTTTGGAGTAATAAAAGTAATAAGCAATCTAAGCTTATGAAATACATAAATAAAAATATTACATTTAGGAGTAATTTTTTGTAATAAATGAGGTAATATTTTTTAAGTAATTGAATTTATTAATATTTATTTTTAGGTTAAATCACTATTTTATACAGTAATAAATTACTTCGATATTACTTAAATATTACCTTTAGAAAATGCAGTAAGTCTATAATATTTAAATGGTTTTAAAAAATATTACTTATATTACTCCAAAATTTTTGATACCCAATATATTTTTTAGGGTAGCGAATTGTGGGAAATATCAACAAATTGATTAATTTTTATTCTTGTTCATGGGAATGTAATGGGAAGAGTTTCACGCAAATACATACATTCCTGTTGCTATTCCCTTTACTAACGTATTGATTCCATTATGTCTGCATTAAAAGATGGTGCGCCCAGCGGGACTCGAACCCACGCCACAGGCTTCGGAGACCTGTACTCTATCCAGTTGAGCTATGAGCGCATTAAGGGGAAACACATCATAGGCAATTCTCAGATGTAGGTAAAGCATCGTCTGCGTAAGCGCAGTATAATTGCCTAGATTTCAAACAGTTTGTCGTTTAAAGCGTATCCGCCATAAAGCAATCAACCACTTTCCCTTTGAGCTGTGCATTGATCAATGGGGTATTTTTCCCTTGCGAATACATAGACGAAGCTTCCATTACCCAAGATTGGTTTGGATTGACCAACACCCAACCTGATTGTGTTTGCCATTTTTCTGTGAGATGAAACACTTGAGCTGCATTGGTGGTTACGCTTTGGACCCATTGAAGTGGTGTCAACAAACCTTCATCGACGAGTTGTACACCAAGCGACACAAAACTATCAAATGCGCTAAAGCCCGACTCTGTTTCGGCAAATGGTGCCATTTTCGCTGAACTGCTGAGTGGCTCATGATGGGTACAGATCGCATCAATCACACCCGAACGCACACCTTCACGGAGCGCTTGACGATCTTGTTCCGAGCGCAGAGGTGGACGTACATGCGCAAGCGAATTAAAACCGTCAATGATTGCATCAGTTAAATGCAAATGGTGCATCGCCACATCCGCTGTCACAGGCAAACCTTTTGCTTTAGCATTGGCAATCAGTTGTACCGACTCACCGCACGACAATAGACCAAAATGCGCTTCGACACCTGTCGCTTCGATCATGTGCAGATATTTTGAAATCGCAATCGTTTCAGCGATCGGTGGAATCATCGGCAAGCCTTGTCGAGATGCGACAAAACCTTCATGTACACAACCATCTTTAGCAATTTCAGGTTCTTCGGCATAGAACACCACTTTTAAGCCCAAACCTGCGGCATATTCCATGGTACGAATCACCACATCATCATTGGCAAAAGCCGCATTGGCATTGGATACTGCAATACAACCACCTTTACGCAGTCCCGCCATATTTGCAGGTTGCTGACCATTCAAACCTTGAGTTTGTGCGCCGATAATGTGGAGATAAATACCACCATCACGCAATGCTTTTTCACGAAGTCCTGCGAGCAATGCGCCATTATCTTGGACAATTGGCTTGCTATCAGGTGGTGTGACGATATGCAAAATACCATTTTTACGTGCAGCAAGCCCTTCGGATTTGAGTGTCCCGTGCTGTTGCTGACCCGGTTCACGTAGCCGTGCACACAGATCCAACATAGTCGGCATCAGCCAATACCCTTTGCCATCGATTTGCGTGATTTGACTTTGATCAATTGCTTGTCCATCAACTAACCGCCCTTGGTCTAAATACACCGTTTGCACTTGATCGGTATTGGTAAAGGGATTTAAGACACGGACATTTTCAATTTTTACGATTTGGCTTGCTTGGTTTTGGCTTACTTTACTTGGGTTTGCTTGGACTTCGCTCACAATAGTCTCACTTTAATTTTGCAGATTATTTTCAAATTTCATTTCAGATTTACATACTCAATGTGTCGATAAAGCCTTGATGTTGCAATTGTCCTTGCATACTTAAAGCAAGCACCGCCATACGCACTGCAATGCCATTGGTGACCTGTTTTAGAATCACCGATTGCGCACCATCTGCAATACTCGAAGCGATTTCCACACCACGGTTCATCGGTCCTGGATGCATCACGACCGCATTTGGTTTAGCCAAAGCCAAGCGCTCTTCATTTAAGCCATACAACTTATAAAACTCCTGCTGTGAAGAAAGTGCTGGCGAATCAATGCGTTCATTTTGAATACGTAGCGCAATAATCACATCGCAGTCTTTCACACCTGCATCCATGTCGGTAAATAGACGCACATCCTGCGAATAATCATCAAATGCCACAGGAAGCAAGGTACGAGGACCAATCACTCGAATATCGCTACAACCTAAAGTTTGGAGCGCTGCAATATTAGAACGTGCCACCCGAGAATGTTTAATATCCCCGATAATCGCCACGCTGAGCTCTGAAAATGGTTTATTCGATTCACGGCGGATCGTCAGCATATCGAGCATGGCTTGGGTTGGATGCGCATGTCGCCCATCGCCTGCATTGATAATTGCCACATTCGGACAGACTGTTTCAGCAATAAAATGCGCTGCACCTGAAGCAGAATGACGCACCACAAAAATATCTGCCGCCATTGCCTCAAGATTCCACAAAGTATCTCGCAAAGTTTCGCCTTTACTGGTACTCGAGCGCGCAATATCAATATTTAGCACGTTGGCAGACAGTCGTTTGGCTGCCGCCTCAAAAGTAGTGCGGGTACGGGTTGAGTTTTCAAAAAATAGATTCATCACCGTGCGCCCTTCCAATAATGGCGTGGTGATCAGATTATTATTTTCATCAAAAAAACTTTGCGCAGTATCGAGGATTTTGGTGAGATTGCTCTTGCTCAAGCCTTCGATAGTAAGAAAGTGTTTGAGATTACCATCTTGATTGAGCTGAATCTGACTTGGTTGGTGTTGTGCAGCAATGTGCATATTTAAATCCTCAATCGGCGCAATCTCAAATGCGCTTATTCTAACGGAAAATCGCTCAGTTGCGCAGGCTTTTCATAGAGGAAATGGCGAAACATTTCCCAGGTCAATGAAAAGCAGATAAACAAAAAGCATTGGATAGCCTCATCACCCAATGCTTAATTTTTCATTCAATACATCATAGCATTACAGATTTGGATGAACCATTTGTGCAGGTTGCAGCACTTCATCAAATTGCTCTGCTGTCACCAAACCAAGCTCAACAGCAACTTGCTTCAATGATTTATTTTCTTTATACGCCGTTTTTGCTACTTTGGCGGCATTTTCATAGCCAATCACAGGATTTAACGCCGTCACTAACATCAATGAATTATGCAAGAAATGATCAATTTTTTCTTCATTGGCTTCTATCCCAACAGCACAATTGTCATTAAAACTATTTGCCGCATCGCCAAGCAATTGAATCGATTGCAACAAGTTATAGGCAATCACAGGCATAAACACATTTAACTCAAAATTGCCCGAAGCCCCAGCAATATTAATAGTGGTGTCATTGCCGATCACTTGTGCCACCACCATAGTCATGGCTTCACTTTGGGTTGGATTGACCTTACCGGGCATGATGCTTGAACCAGGCTCATTCTCAGGAATGCGCAGTTCACCCAAACCACAACGCGGACCACTAGCAAGCCAACGCACATCATTGGCAATTTTATTGAGGCTTGCCGCGATGGTTTTCAGTGCGCCTGATGCAAAGACCGCAGCATCACGCCCTGCTAAGGCTTCAAATTTATTCGGTGCGGTGACAAAAGGAAGTTGAGTGAGTTCTGCCAATTTTTTTGCTGATTTTTCTGCATATTCAGGATGAGCATTGAGTCCTGTACCGACAGCTGTACCGCCCAGTGGCAATTCATACAAGCCTTGTAAGGCATAATCCAAACGTGCCAAACCATGCTCAAGCTGACTGACATAGCCGCTAAACTCTTGCCCTAAAGTCAGTGGCGTTGCATCTTGCAGATGTGTTCGACCAATTTTTACGATGGATTCAAATTCAACAGATTTGGCAGCTAAGGTATTTTTTAAATTGGTGAGTGCAGGAATCAGCAATTCATTGATCTGAATCGCAGCGGCGACATGAATTGCGGTTGGGAATGAATCATTGGTCGATTGGGCACGATTGACATGATCATTGGGATGCACAGGCTTTTGTGCGCCAAGTGGCTGACCGAGTTTTTGATTGGCGACATTGGCAATGACTTCATTGCAGTTCATATTGCTTTGTGTACCTGAACCAGTTTGCCACACCACCAAAGGAAACTGACTATCCCACTGCCCGACAATGACTTCATCGGCTGCACCAACGATGGCATCGCAAATATCTTGAGGAATTTGATCTAAAGAGGCATTAGTCAGTGCAGCAGACTTTTTCACCAAGCCCATGGCACGAATCATCGCACGTGGCAGACGCTCTTGACCAATTTTAAAATTTTGCAGGCTACGCTGTGTTTGTGCGCCCCACATTGCATTGCTAGGTACGGCGACTTCGCCCATCGTGTCATGTTCAATACGTGTAGTAGACATACGTTCCTCTCTGTTGTTCGCACGATTTTGATCGTGAAAAACTTTAATTGAAGTGAATGGTATGGCTGGCAACATGTGCACATGTTTGGCTGGCGACGTCAGCTATGATGTCAGGATTTCAGCAAAAATGCATCTTAAAATTCTCGCTTTATTAGAACATCACTCTAAAAATATGCCATACAACCATTATCGATTTAAGATCATCGGTTTAGACTCGCCTGATAATATTTCCATTGATCTTCAACCATCTGCACGAGACTTCGTTCGGCTTGCCAAGTGATCGTTGCATTGAGCTTATCCAAATTACCTTTCAATTGTGCAAGCTCTTGAATTTGCTCGGTGACTTCTTGAATCTTCACCACGCCACTGCTGACATCTTCAACCTTTTCAATCAAAGCATTCAAACTATGTAATTCGGGATGACACAGGTTAAAATTTTCTAAAAAATTCTTTTGATCATTTGACCACAACATCAATTTATAAAGCGCATCCAACATATCCATAACGTGTAAATAACTGCGCTCCGCCGTCCCATCTTCGGTATTTAAAGATTGATTGAAAAGCTCAAAACCCTCTCGTTGATCTGCGACCACTTGCAGTAAATATTGAATCACTGATTTTGGAATATGTTGCGTCCATTCGCCGAGCTGTCCGTCGCTATATGCGCCAACAATATTGCCAAGTCTTAGGTTGAGAATTTGCCAATAATCATCAACCTTGAACGTATCTTGTAAAATGTGTTCGATATTCTGCTGTGCACGAATATACGGTGTACCGTGTTGATATTGGAAGTCATCTTGCTCTCTCCAATCTGTACCTGATGCGCCGTAAACAGTCAGCGAAGATAAATTCACTAAGCGACGCACACCACTACGTTGCATGGCACGCAGCACGCTCATCATACAGCTCAAATTATTATTATAATATTCAAGTGGTTTGTGCATCGATTCAGACAAACTTTTGAATCCTGCACAATGAACAACATAATCAATCGGATATTGCTCAAAGACTTTTTGCAAAGCGGGTGTATTACGCACATCCATACGCATAAATGGGATGTAGAGTTTTGTGATATACTCCAGTCGCTCCAAACTCTCCATCGAGGCATGTGATAAATTATCCACCAGTACCACTTCGTGTCCCTTGGACATCAGGTACAATGCGATATGGCTACCTAAGTATCCCAATCCACCTGTGACTAATATCATGTGATTTCCTCGATTTGGTTTTGTGCAAAATAAAGTTTAATTCATTTGATTTATATCGTGATTACACGTTAAGACATCAGATGTATACCACGACTGAGCACCGCCACGATGCATACTTTAATTTTAATTACCGCAGCGCCAACGACAAGATTAGCCTATCATGCTTTTCAACTGGCTTGTGCAATGAAAAGTAAGCAACAATCCTTTGAAGTATTTTTTTATCAAGATGCGGTCAGCATTGCAAATGCTCAGTTGTGGCGTGCCGAAGATGAACTCAACCTCACCCAAGCATGGCAAACGCTCAATGTCCCACTAAACGTCTGTGTCAGTGCAGCACTCAGTCGTGGGGTAAGTGATGCAGAAAATGCCAAACGCCATCATCTTGCACATGACAATCTTGCTGAGCACTACACTTTGACAGGTCTGGGAACACTGGCTGAAGCAATCAAAAGTGCTGATCACTTATTGCAATTTTAAATATTCAGTTTAAAGATAAACCATTAATGAATCATTCTATGCGCACAGTCTTGATTATCCTCTCAAAAAACGATCAATCCACAATCAACGTCAATGAAAGCCTGTCCGCACTCATGTTATTTGCCAGTTTTGACATCAATATCCATGTGCTATTTCGTGATGCAGGATTAAGTCTTTTGGCAAGTCAGACAACGGCGAATCTACAGCTTAAACATTTCATCAAATCTGCCAGTAAAATGGTAGAAAGTTTTGAATTTTATGACATTGAAAACCTATACATTTTAAGCAAAGATCGCCAACATCCATTATTGAAAGATTGCAAATATGCGCTTCAAAAAGTCACGCTTGACCATGCATTCATAGCGCAATTCGATCACATCATTCATTGGTAAGCGAGATTAACCAAATGAAAGAAAAAAAATTTAATCAACTCTTTATTTTACAAGCGAGTTACCACCGACTTGAGCAAGCACTTTTCGAGCTTGCCAATATTGCAACTGATCAAGATGCTGTACTTTTATTAGAAGATGCTGTGCTTGCACTGTCACTTGATGCCATTTCCCACGTCAAATCTATTTTTATCTTGAGTGCAGATGCACATATACAGCATGAAAAAATCTTAGAAAAAATGAAAATCATCGACTATGCAGACTGGGCTGAACTATTGCAATACAGTCAAAAAGTACATACTTGGCAATAGGAAATTTGGAAACTACTTATGCTCGAACTCGATCAAGACGGACATTTACAAAACTTCCAAGATTGGACACCTGAGGTTGCCCAGCAATTGGCGGATACGTTAGAGCTAACTTTGGACGCTTCACATTTCGAGATACTTTATGCACTCCGCCAATTCTATGATACATACGGATATGCACCCGCAACCCGCCCTTTGATTAAATATTTAAGCACAAAGGTCAATCCCGAGATTAGCAATCAGTTACTCATGCAACACTTTAATACAGGTCTTGTGGCACGTCACCTCACCAGACTTTCGGGTTTACCAAAACCGCCAAACTGCTTATAAAATGTAGCCTTTTGAGCATTCCCAAGATTAAAATTTAAAACAATGAGAATCATTCTGTAACTTGGACACAATTGGCAAAAGGTGATCATTTTTCACAAAAATAATTTACCTGTTCACAACAATATTTCGTTTTGTTTTTGAATTTTTTGATAGTTTTAAACATTGTAAAAAGATACAATAAAACGTATCTTGCTTCGATCAATCGGCATATTAGGCAAAACTTGTCGAGATCTTGAACATTTATAATTTTTGCAAACTTTGGAATGCCGATCATGCAAACCCGCATTTTGCTTATTCATGGACCTAATCTCAACTTACTTGGACAACGTGAGCCAGAAGTTTACGGTTCAATGACGCTCGACGACATCAATGTCCAGTTAAAACAAAAAGCAGAATCGGCTGGCGCAACGCTTGAGCATTTCCAAAGCAATTGGGAAGGCGCTATCATTGATCGCATTCACCAAGCCAGTGCTGAAAATTATCAGTTTATTATTATCAATCCAGCTGCCTTAACACACACTTCGGTCGGCGTGCGTGATGCTCTACTTGGTGTCGTCATTCCCTTTATCGAAGTACATCTCTCCAATGTGCATGCACGTGAAAGCTTCCGCCATCACTCATTCCTCTCTGACAAAGCAGTCGGTGTGATTTGTGGTCTTGGCGCACGTGGCTATGACTATGCCTTAGATTTTGCAATGCAACATTTAGCTACACAACAACAGAAATCGACGACTTAAGGAATTCATTTTTATGGATATTCGCAAGATTAAAAAACTCATCGACCTCATGATTGAGTCTGACTTACAAGCCTTAGAAGTCAAAGAGGGGGATCAAGCCATTTCTCTGACGCGTCGTAATCCTGTTGTTGCTGGAACAGCACCTGTTGCAACGACACAAAACGATGTGCCTGTGGTGAAATCTTCACGTGGTGCGATCGAAACTGCACCGATGGTTGGCGTATTCTATGCAGCACCAAATCCAGGCGAGCCTCCTTTTGTCAAAGTCGGACAAACCATTTCAGCAGGTGAAACGCTTGGCATCATCGAAGCAATGAAAATCATGAACCCGATTGAAGCCACACAAAGCGGTGTTATCGAAGAGATTTTGGTGAAAAACGGCGATATTATTCAATTCGGTCAGCCTCTATTCCGCTTTCGCCCTTAATAAGCAGTGAGGTTAGATCATGTTGCAAAAAGTACTCATTGCGAATCGTGGTGAAATTGCGCTTCGTATCACAAGAGCATGCAAAGCCTTAGGGATTAAAACTGTCGGTGTCTATTCAGATGCAGACAAAGACTTAATGCACTTACGCTTTGTAGATGAAGCGGTGTGTATTGGACCGGGCACGAGTAGCGAAAGCTATCTAAATATTCCTGCGATTATTACCGCCGCCGAAGTCACTGGTGCAGATGCAATCCATCCGGGGTATGGCTTTTTATCTGAAAATGCTGAATTTGCAGAAATCGTTGAAAGCTCAGGCTTTACCTTTATCGGACCACGCCCAGAACATATTCGCCTGATGGGCAATAAAGTATCTGCCATCGTTGCGATGAAAAAAGCGGGTGTGCCAACCGTACCGGGTTCAGCGCACGCTGTTACACCACACAATGCCCTCGCTGAAGCGAAAGAAATTGGTTTTCCATTGATCGTCAAAGCCGCAGCAGGCGGTGGTGGTCGTGGTATGCGTATCGTCGAACGTGTCGATACCCTACTTGAATCTGTACAAGCTGCACAGCGTGATGCAGAAATGTGGTTTGGTGATGATACCGTATACATGGAGCGTTTCTTACAGAAACCACGCCATGTTGAAGTGCAAGTGCTCGCTGATGGCAATGGTCATGCCATCCATCTCTATGATCGTGATTGCTCACTACAACGTCGCCACCAAAAAGTCTTAGAAGAAGCACCTGCACCAAACTTACCTGAGCAAGCTCGTGCAGATATTTTACAAGCCTGTGTCAATGCCTGTGAATTGATCCAGTATCGTGGCGCAGGGACGTTTGAGTTTCTCTATGAGGAGGGTGAATTCTTTTTTATTGAAATGAATACACGTGTTCAAGTCGAGCATCCTGTGACTGAAATGATCACTGGTATCGACATTATTGAGCAACAAATTCGTATCGCTTCTGGACTCGGTTTAAATCTTCAACAAGAAGATATCGAAGTGCATGGACATGCGATGGAATGTCGTATAAATGCCGAAGACCCACAAACTTTTTTACCATCGGCAGGAAAAGTTGAGCATTACTTTACGCCGGGTGGTGCAGGTATTCGGGTGGATTCACACCTCTATGCAGGCTATAGCATACCACCGTTCTATGATTCGATGATCGCCAAATTGATCGCTCACGGTAAAGATCGTGAAACCGCATTAGCAAGGCTTAGTCAAGCCCTAGATGAAATGGTCATCACTGGTGTGAAGACCAATATTCCGTTGCATAAGAATATTATTCTACGTGATGCAAAGTTTTGTGAAACAGCAATGGATATTCATTACTTGGAAAAGCATCTGCTTAAACCATTTATGCCCCAAGAAAAAAAGTAAGCGGATCGCTTACTTTTTTACCTAATTTATGTCAAAAGTAGGGTCTGTTGACATTTCATAAAGGTAACCAAATATAGATACAAGCTAAGGCGACAGCACTTTCAAAGTTACGCTTTAGCTTATCAAATCGTGTAGCAATTCCTCGGAAATGCTTTAACCGACAAAACGTATTCTCTACTAAGTGTCTGATTTTATATAAATACCAGTCCATATGGTCATTGTTTGATTGCGCATTGGACTTTCTCGGAATATTTGCTTTGGTATCAGTGTTTTGGATCTGTACTCTCAAACTCTCAGAGTCATATCCTTTATCTGCGCACAACGTTTCGGTTTCACTCAGGTCTAATTGCTGAACTAAAGTTGGGGCAATTTTCATATCATGAGTCGTCCCATCAGAAATGATGAACTCAATAGGATTGCCATTAGAATCAACAGCCAAATGGATTTTTGAACTATTCCCACCAATACTTTTCGAAATATCTTGATCTTTTCTACCTGAAGAATGTTGGTGTGCTCTCACGTGACTCCCATCAATGAATATCCATTCAATATCTGCATTATTAGCAAATAACTTAAATATTTTCACTAGCTTTTCGTTACTAGACCAACGATTAAATTTCTGAAATATAGAGTTTGAATTGCCAAACTCTGAGGGTAAATCACGCCAAGGACAACCTGTTCTTATGCGAAACAGAATAGCTTCTACAAAATTTCTCAAATTTGGTTTGAGATAAATATTAAATTGACGGAAAATGTTTTGTAACTTTGACCAATGTTGATCATTTAGCATTGTGCGAGGCATAGCGAGTGTAAAATTGGGTTTGGCGATTTAATTTTACTATCTCGCTATTTTTTACAGCAAATGTCAACAGACCCTA
>LUOR01000066.1 GCA_001626925.1 Moraxellaceae bacterium REDSEA-S32_B1 | reverse complement strand
ACAGGCACCGATCAATCCAAGTAATCCATTTGATCCACAACCAGAAGCACCGTCTCAAGCGCATTATCTACGTACTTGGGACAAGGTTGATGGCGAACATGACACGATCGCTTTGCATCAGGCGATTGCCGCATTTTGTTCAGATTTTACTTTGTTGAGTACAGCATTGCGTCCACATGGCTTGTCGTGGATTTCACCAAGTTTGCAATCGGCAAGTATTGATCATGCGATGTATTTTCATAAGCCTTTTCGAGTGGATGAATGGCTTCTCTATGACATGGAAGCAACTCAAACCGCAGCATCTCGTGGTCTGAATTTTGGTCGGATGTGGCAAGATGGACAACTGGTATGCAGTACCACACAAGAAGGTTTAAATCGTCTCAGAGAAGTTGATTTGGGGCGAGCTTGAAAGGGTAAAGTGTAGGAATTGTTCGGGTTATTTACACTTTTTGTGAAAAATAAGAGTTGAGTATTTCATAAGGTGTTTGGTTATTCAAACCCTTATGAGGTTTTACAGTATTGTAAAAATTGATAAAACGGTTTAATTCAAGTTTTCGGTGCTGACTATCTTTGAATTCAATTTTTTCATGCCACATTTCCATAAGTGTTCTAATCACCCTTTCAGCTTTACCATTTGTCTGTGGGCGTGATATCCGTGTGAATTTTTGACCAATATTATTCGTCAGACACACCTTGACCAAAGCATGTTCTGCTGTACCTTTAAACTCCTTGCCATTATCAGAGTAAAGATAATCTAAAGTGTAGGGACAATGCTTTATGACATGCTTTTGCAGGAACTCAGCTGCACTATCTTGGGTTTTGTCAGGAAATATTGCTGCATAGAGTTCGTAGTCGCTTGCTATCCACATGAAATAACTCACCAGGATAGGATTTATTGTAGCGTTTGGCTTGTTGTTTATGCTTGAGCTGGATTGATACTTCAACTTTTGCTAGACGCTTTAATCCATAGAACGCTGTTTTATATCGTTTATTGGTACTATTTGATGGTGTGAACTGTCGATGTCTAGCTTTTCTTAATACAGCATAGATTGTGGGGCGGCTTACTCGATATCGTTCTGCGAGGTGGCTTACCTTCCATTGTCGGCTTTGATAGAGTTTCCATATCTCTTCACGATCTAGTGGCGTCAGGCGGATTCTTTTATGCATATTCATAGCAGTATCTTCTCATAGAAATACTGTAAACAACCCGTTAGAATCCTACAGGTAAAGGTTCAAACCCTTAAAAATGATTTCAACAACTCACGCTCAAAGAAAATCCACTAAAAAACTCGATATTAGATCGAGTTTTTTTATACGCAACGTTTTATGCTAATGTGTAGCCAATTGAAAAATAGATGATTCGTTATGTGGAAATCACTGAATACGCAGATTTTTATTGCTGCCCTATTAGGCTTGGCATTCGGCTGGCTATTGTCATTTGGTGATCCAACCAATATTGAAATGGCAACATGGCAAAGCACCAGTTTATATATCTTGAGCTTATTGAGTGCTGTCTTTATTGGCTTGCTCAAGATGCTATTGATTCCGTTGATTTTCTGCTCCATCGTGGTTGGCGTGGCGAATCTGCAAGCTATTGGGCACTTTGGTCGTGTTTGGAAAGTTGCGTTATTGTGCTTTGTCACCACAACCACCTGTGCTTTGATTTTAGGTTTGGCATGTGCGCATATTTTTGATACAGGTAAAGGCTTAGATATTGCATTGTTCCAAGATGCGATGACGACACATCAAACACCCGATACGCTCAGTCCATCGGCATTCTTTAGCAATTTTATTCAGAATACGTTGATCAATCCCTTTAAGGCATTTACCGACGGTAATGTCTTGTCAGTGGTGATTTTTGCGTTATTAATTGGTGCGGTGATCGTCGCAGGGCGTGGACAATTCGATACTGTGCAACGCTTTTTTCAGCAAAGCTTTGAGATGATGATGAAGTTGGTGCAATGGGTGATGTACATTGCGCCGATTGGTATTTTTGCATTATTGGCGAAGTTGGTGGCGACTTCTGATTTTGCTGTATTAGGCAGTTTGGCAAAGTTTGCAACGGTCGTTACAGGCACGACGATTTTTCATGGGTTAGTCCTGTTACCAATTTTGCTCTGGCTATTTGGTCGGATTTCGCCGTGGCGTTTCTTTAAAGTTGCACGTCCTGCATTGATTACCGCATTTGCCACCAGCTCAAGCGCTGCAACTATGCCGCTGTCGATGCGCTGTGCGCAAGAGCTTGGCGTGAGCCCGCAAGTTTCAGGCTTTGTGGTTCCGCTTGGAGCACAGCTGAATATGGATGGTACGGCGTTATATGAAGCGGCGGCGGCATTATTTATCGCCAATCTGATGGGGCTTGAGCTCAGTTTGACTCAGCAGATTATTGTTTGTTTGACCGCTATGCTTGCTTCACTAGGTGCGCCAGGGATTCCAAGTGCAGGGATGGTGACCATGATCATGGTTTTGCAATCAGTGGGTTTGCCTGCAGAAGCGATAGCGATACTTTTACCCATTGATCGTTTGCTTGATACCGTGCGTACAGCAGTCAATGTACAGGGTGATATGATGATCAGTGCGGTGGTGCAACGACATGTTGATGATGCAGATTTGATAGAGACAAAAACCGCAGTCCATTGATTACAGTGTTAATTCCTTGTATTTTTTGAGCAACATCTCTTTTAAGTTGATTGCAAGTTAAGCACTAAGTGCAGCATGCGTTCCTGTCAGCTCGGCGCGTTTTGCCGCGGGAGATTGATCGAGATAGCGAATTGCATCTTCGGTATTCGCCTCATGTAAAGGGTTATACCAAGGCATCAAATAATCAATCTGCTGTGCAACCAGCCAAATTGGATTTGGGATCAATTTATTTTTACTGCGTTTTGCTGTTGAATACCATTCTAGCCAAATCCACGGTTTGAGCAGATGTGGTTTTTTATGGGCAAAACGAGGGTCTTGCTTCATAATATTGGCTGCACCATCGACCCATAAACCTAGAACGCCGACGATCACCGCAATACTCAAATAATAACGTGCAATATAGCCACCACCGAGATGACGGTATAGGTCAAATGCGACGGTACGATGTTCGACTTCTTCTGCGCCATGCCATTTGACCAAGTCGACCATTTCAGGATCAGCGCCGAGCATTTCCCAATAACTATTTTCCAAAGCATATTTCCCAAGAACACAGGTCATGTGTTCAACCGTGGCGATGATGCCTAGTCGGAATAAATCCCACTGCTTTTCAAGTACTTTCGGTACGGCGATACCAAGTGGCTTATCTGCGAGTAATTTGTTAGGGTCTAGATAACTTTATCACAAATCAAAAGGTGCTAAAGTTAGGCTATGACTGGGTTAAACAAGTATTATAAGCGTTCACATATTTCTGAGGCTA
>LUOR01000065.1 GCA_001626925.1 Moraxellaceae bacterium REDSEA-S32_B1 | reverse complement strand
GTAGAATACCAACCGCTTGGTGTGATCGGGATCATTGCGCCGTGGAACTATCCGCTTCTATTATCTGTTGGACCATTGATCTGCGCACTCGCTGCAGGCAACCACGCCATGATCAAAATCTCAAGCTCTTCAGCGAAGTTTGGTGCATTATTGCAAAAAGCTTTGGCAGAAGTTTTTCCAAGTGATTTGGTTTCTGTCATTAATGGTGGTGGTGCGATCTCCAATGCGTTTAGCCATTTAACTTTTGATAAGTTGATCTTTACAGGCTCAACCGACGTTGGCAAAACAGTGATGCGTGCTGCCTCAGAAAACCTTGTTCCAGTGATCTTGGAGCTCGGTGGCAAGTCACCTGCCATCGTCCATCCTGAAATGTCGATCAAAGATGCTGCGCAACGCCTCGTTGCAGGAAAGTTATGGAATGCAGGTCAGACATGTGTTGCACCAGATTACCTATTCTTACCACGTGGCAAGACAGCTGAGTTTGTGCAAAGTTTCCGTAGATTTGTCACACATATGTACCCAACGATTCGTGACAATAAAGACTACACCTCGATCGTCAACGATAAGCAATACCGCCGCCTACAAGGCTACTTAGAAGATGCCACCGCGCATGGCGCACAAGTCATTGAGATCAACCCAAAACACGAAACTCTGCATGATGTACGCAAAGTCGCACCGACATTCTTAACTAATGTCACGCCTGATATGCAAATCATGCAAAATGAGATTTTCGGTCCAATCATGCCGATCTTTGAATATGACAATATTGATGAAGTAATTGACTTTATTAATGACCGTCCACGTCCATTAGCCTTGTACTATTTTGACTTCAATAAAGATCGTGCCGAATACGTGGCGCAAAATACACACTCAGGTCACTTTGGTAACAACCAAGCGTTGACTCATGTTGCGCAAGATGACTTGCCATTCGGTGGCGTGGGTGCATCAGGTATGGGCAAATATCACGGTCCAGAAGGCTTCTTTGGCTTCTCACATGAACGCTCAATGATGTCAAAGCCGAAGCTATATACCTTCAAAATGATCTTGCCACCGTTTAACAAACCGATTCACAAGATCATGTACAAAACGCTTTTACGTCGTTAAAATACGGCGCAAATTTGCAATCTGTCGTTTTAATTGGTCATCCGCTCTATTTGTGACAGATTTTTGAAGATTGATTAACACATAAACTATCAATGCAGTTTATGTCTTATTTTTGGAAGGTGTGCTTGTGTTTTGACCTGAAATTTGGTATAAAACGCCCCTTACAAATTAAGTTACCCGTTTTATTGACTGACAAGCCTGACAAATACCATTTATTGTTCGGCTTAATCAATGGAGTTCACCATGTCTAAGGTTTGCCAAGTTACCGGCAAGCGTCCAATCGTTGGTAACAACGTTTCGCACGCAAACAACAAAACCAAGCGCCGGTTCGAGCCGAACCTGCACCACCACCGTTTTTGGTTAGAAACTGAGAAGCGTTTTGTACGTCTTCGTCTTTCTACCAAAGGTATGCGTATTATCGACAAATTGGGCATCGAGAAGGTTGTAGCTGATCTTCGCGCTCAAGGTCAAAAGATCTAAGGAGCCATTGCCATGCGTGATAAGATTCGCCTAGTTTCAACTGCTGGTACAGGTTATTTCTATACCACTACTAAAAACAAACGTACGATGCCGGAAAAAATGGAAATCAAAAAATTTGATCCAAAAATCCGTCAACACGTGATTTTCAAAGAAGCTAAAATCAAATAATTTTAGTTTCGATAAAAAACGACTCTCGATGAGTCGTTTTTTTATGCCTGAAATTTGCATTGTTTGCTATACTTTAAGCGATAAATTTTGGCATTATTTATGCTTTATCTCTCCTAAACATCTATTTCTATTCACAATATTATTTGGAGCGTGCTGTGCCACATGATGTAGACCTGATTATCTTACTCGCCGTTGGTTTTGGCTTGGCTTTGATTTTTGGCTATATCGCTGCACGTCTACGACTTCCGCCACTCATTGGATACTTGATTGCGGGCATCATCATTAGCCCAAACACACCTGGGATGGTCGGTGATATCCATCTATCTAATCAGCTCGCTGAGCTCGGTGTGATGTTCTTGATGTTTGGCGTTGGCATGCACTTTTCCCTAAAGGACTTAATACAAGTACGACGGATTGCCCTCCCCGGTGCAATATTGCAAATCGCTGTGGCAACCATTTTGGGTATTGCTGTCACGATGCTTTGGGGGTGGTCATTCGGCTCGGCACTGGTATTCGGGTTAAGCCTATCGTGTGCGAGTACCGTGGTTCTACTCAAAGCACTCGGTGATCGTGGTTTACTCGATTCGGTTAATGGCAAGATTGCCGTCGGTTGGCTTTTGGTCGAAGACTTGGTGATGGTCTTGGCTTTAGTTCTGCTTCCTGCCACGGCAGTCTTACTCGGTGGGGTGAGCCTCAACGATGATAGTGGTCAAAATATTTGGTTGACCATCGGCATCACCTTACTCAAGGTTGCTGGCTTTATCGCCTTTATGCTGATCGTCGGTAAACGTCTCGTGCCGATGATTATGCAGTTTGTGGCACGGCTTGGCTCTCGTGAATTGTTTACTTTAACCGTGGTTGCTGCAGCCGTATCCATTGCCTACGGCTCTTATGCGATCTTTGGCGTGTCGATGGCACTTGGCGCATTCTTTGCGGGCATGGTCGTGAAAGAGTCTGACTTTAGCCATCGTGCTGAGGAAGAAACCCAACCGCTACGTGAGATTTTTGCGATTCTGTTCTTCGTATCTGTGGGGATGCTATTTGACCCTCGTATTATCATCGAAGAGCCTTTACATATCCTTGCAGTAGTTGCCATCATTATGATTGGTAAAACCATCGCTGCAATGGCATTGGTGCTGTTCTTCCGCTATCCGCTGAACACGGCACTGACGGTCGGCGCAAGTTTGGCACAAATCGGCGAATTCTCCTTTATCCTTGCAACGCTTGGTGTTGCGTTAAAGTTACTCACCCTTGAAGCACAAAATCTGATTTTAGCAGGTGCTTTAATTTCTATTTCTCTTAATTCATTTATCTTTACGGCGATTGAACCGATCCAACGCTGGATACGTGAACGCTCTCATTTGGCACGCTTACTTGAGCGTAGTGGCGATCCACTAGCTATGCTTCCCGATGAGGTTGATCAAAGTAATCTACGTGATCAAGTGGTGATCGTGGGCTATACCCCAACAGGTCGCCATATTGCAGATCAATTGCAAGCGCAAAATATCAAAGTGGTGATCACCGATCAAAATCGTGAGGTGGTAGAGAGTCTGCGTGAAAAAGGCATTGCCGCAGTCTCAGGCAAACCGACCGATCCGAATGTCTTAATCCAAGCGCACATTATGCATGCACGCCTACTAGTGCTCCGCACGATGGATATTTTAGATATTCATCAAGTAGTGAATATTGCCAAACAGCTTAATCCACAATTGCAAATCATCGTCGGTGCGGAAAGTGTAGAAGAAGCAAAAGTGCTGCGTGAAGAAAATCTCGGTCAGGTTTACTTTGCCCAAGAAGAAATGGCAAAGAATATCACTGGAGATATTTTGACGCATATCGAACGTGTGCATCAAACTACACACTAATCTTTCAGCTAACTAATCCTTTAGTTAACTCATCATTCAAAGTGAGTTGTCCAAAAAACAGAAAAGGTGCAATCTGCACCTTTTTCAACGAATAAAAGCAGTTTAACTATAATGCTGTGGCTTTTGATCGACTACATTGGCGTGCCATTTATTCATTTGTTGTTCCATGACGCCATAGATCGCCGCCTGCACCATATGCTGTGCAACTGTCCCCGCATTGTCACCGAGTAGCTTGCGCACATCATCATTAAACTCAATGCGCACCAATGGCGATTGATCTGAACCTGACGCACGTAACGCAAGCGCACCATCATCCAACTGGACTAATTCAAGTACAGTTTCTTCTTGGGTGCCTAAAAGCTTTTGTAATTCTTCAACTGACATACGCAACCTCCTATCGAGCAATCTGCAAAACACATGAGGTATTTTCAATAAAATATTCAGCGCCCAACAAATGCTTGGTTGTAAAATTAACCTTACCCTATTAATGCAACCAAAATGTCTAAATTTCAAGTCTCATTAAATGATTTGATTAAAATTCAACCATTTCATTACGAAAACCATCAATGAGTTGGGTCAGGTCTCGATGCCATTCTCGCAGAATCTTGGTATCAGGCAGCCAAGACTGAGGTCCTTGGGTGACTTTGATAATCAGATTGGACGATGTTTCACCCTCAGGCTCAGGATCGACAGGCTCAGGCGCATACTGACACATCCGAAATGCATGATTAAGCTCTGCCAAAAAACCATCTTGGCTCAGCTGCTTGAGCACTTGCACTTCAGGCGAAACTTTGCCTCGATCCGCCATATGCGCTTCAACATTTTGTAAAGTCGGACGCATTTCATTCAAATGATAATAACGTACCAATTCCTGCAAAAACGCCAACACTGCGCCTTGCAAATGAAATACCGCAGATTCACGTAGTGCTTGAATTTGCTGAACATGTTCGAGTTGCTCCGCTTGCTGACACGATAGTCGAGCAAAGTACAGCTTTTGATTGGTACGATCGGCGTGGAATCGAGCGACTCTGGACATGGCAACACCTTCAAAAATATTCACATTTTAAAATTGAGATTAAATCACATCAGCTCAAAAGATTTGCTTAATCCTTGGCTGCATCTTCTGCGGACTTGACACGGATCCCCATACCTTTGACTTTTAGAGTATTTAGGCTTTTGATTGCTTTGATTGCTTCACGAGCATGTGGCATTTCAACAAAACCAAAACCTTTGGATTTTTTACTGTCCGCATCCATCACGATCACCGCAGACTCAATCGTACCAAATGGTGCAAACAGCTCACGTAACTCTACCTCGGTAATTGAGCGTTCAAGGTTGCGTACTAAGATTTTCATGATGTGTTCCAAAATATAATTTTATCGGGAGCAAGATTTTAAATGCCGATGAGATTGTCAGGTAGTTTAAAGGAATTCAGTTGACATCCTCCCCGACCTAAAGGACTGGGATTCCTCCTGCGAGACGCTCATGTCCGAGCGCAAGAATATTCAGTGCGGAATTTACATCCCGATCATGGAGCGTACCGCACTCCATACACTGCCAT
>LUOR01000064.1 GCA_001626925.1 Moraxellaceae bacterium REDSEA-S32_B1 | reverse complement strand
CCATGATCGGGATGTAAATTCCGCTCTGAATATTCTTGCGCTCGGACATGAGCGTCTCGCAGGAGGAATCCCCGTCCTTTAGGTCGGGGAGGATGTCAATTCGAGATGTTTTTTACAGCTTGTGCATGACCCTGAAATGGTCATAATAAAAGTGTTGTTTTGATGTTTTTGATCAATTGTACCCAATGGCATATTTGTTATTTCGCCATTGGCAGAGAATTTTAAAACACGTAATCTAAGCATCAATGTACCTGTTGACGCATACAACTTCGGGTGTATAAAAGAAAATATAACCAAGTCGTCAGCGAATATTCCCATATAGCAAGGCAATGATATGAGTGTGTATATCCCACAAAGTCGTCTAATAAAATCTACAGCGCAGCAGTTTCTCTTTTCTGCAAGGCTCGATGCAAACTTAAAAGCATTTGCAGGACATTTTCCAAATTGCCCAGTATTTCCAGGTGTGGCACAAATTGCCATGGTTAAAGCCATTGTCGATGAACATTTTGCCAATTTCAAAGATTTAGATCGTATTGAGCAATTACGGTTTCAGGGCTTTATTTTTCCTGAGCAAGATATTTTTATTCAGATCGAGCCACAAGATCACATTATCCAGTTTAAGGTCAGCAATGCGATGCAAGAACCATTGGCGAGTGGTCGCATGGTGTTTAAAACCCAACTTGCCACACAGCATCATATTCAAAGCACGATAGAAACTTCACATGAATTGATGCACTGATTCAGTGTCCATCGCCATACATAACATTAGAAAGATATTTGCATAAAATTTTTAGGTTTAATGATAATGAGTAAAGACACAGGTTTAATTCTTGATTTACAGAAGGTTGCACAGCTTCCACAACATGCTGAATATTATATTCCGCACCGTGCGCCGATGCTGTTATTGGATCAATTGGTCACAGTGACAGAAAAAGGCTGTATCGCAAAGCTCAAGATCACGGAGCAACTTCCTTTTATGCAGGCGGAAGGTCTGCCGAGTTGGGTCGGGATTGAGATCATGGCACAGACCATTGCCATGTATGGCGGTGTTGAACAACGCCTGAATGGTAATGAACCAAAGCTCGGTTTCTTGTTAGGCGCAAAGAAGTTTGATATGGCACAAGAGTTTTTTACTGTCGGAGAACAACTGACTGTTGAGATTCAACTGAGCTTTTTAAACCGTCAAAAGATCGGTATGTTTGAATGTAAAATTACGACCGAGAAAGGTGTTTCGACGGCATCGTTATTGGTGGCACAGCCTGATGATACTTCAAGTGTCTTGCCGATGTAGTCATGCTTCAATAATGCTTGAGTTTTACAAGTATGAGCATGCAACCATCACAGTGAAGTTGTAAAGTTGCACGCTTTCAATTTCCAAACTAAATTTTCCTTATCAGTTTAGTCGTGCATCTTTTATCTTAAGTATGAGTGCGTCCAGTGCGCACTTAGGATAAACTGCGTATCATTTCTCCCTAATTCAAGCAGAGATTTTTACTGTGTCGAATCATGATGATGCGCAGTTAGCACAGCTTAGCTCAACGCATTCAACTTCAACGATTTCTACCAAAATCAGTCCAAGATTAGTGTGGTTAGGCTTTAGACAGCTTTTGCCAATTTCTTTTTTTGTGGTGCTATTTGGCTGTGCCTTTGGTTTAGCTGCCGTACAAGCGCAGTTAAGCAACCTAGAAATCGTTTCTATGAGTGCTTTGGTCTTTGCAGGTGCATCGCAGTTTGCAGTGTTGGACATGATTCAAGGTACCGCGATTCCACTTGTCCCACTGATCATTACCGTATTTTTTATTAATGCACGGCATATTTTGATGGGTGCGGCGCTTTATCCGTGGCTAAGCCAGCTCAATCCAGTGAAGCGTTATAGCATTTTAATGTTACTTACCGATGCCAATTGGGCGTATGCACAACAAGCATTTCAAAACAAAATGTCGGGCTATGGTTTACTCATTGGCGGTGGTATTGCGCTGTGGTTGACGTGGCTGTTGGGGACTGTGCTTGGTATGTATCTTGGCGGTATCGTTGCGCACCCTGTCGATGGCGACAGGTGGTAAGCAAGACATTCGCATGATGATGATTTGGGCTGTGGTATTTTGTGCTTCGATTTTGGCGTATTTGTATTTGCCAAAAAACATGCATGTCTTGGTGGCAAGTTGCATTGGTGGGGTGATTGGCATGTTGTGGAAGGAAAACACAACTCAGGACGACCCTACTATAAATAAACATATCGAGGCGCAAGATTAATCATGTTATCCATTTTGCAAACCTCAAATATGACTTTGGTCATCGTGATTATGGCGATCGTGACACTGGCAACCCGATGGGGTGGCGTATTTATCATGTCGTACATTCCGCTGAGTGATCGCGTACAGCGTTTTATTCAGGCAATGTCGGCTTCGGTATTTATTGCGTTGATTGCGCCGATCATGTTAGTAACGGATACGGCAGGGCGTTTGGCGTTGATCACGACTTTTGTATTGATGCTTGCGTTGAAGATGCCAATTGTTGCAATGAGTTTAGGTATTCTCGTTGCAGCGATGAGTCGGCAGTTTTTCTTTTAACCATTGCCAAATCGATAAATAAATAGACAGCTCTCCATGATTTATTTACACGTGCAGTCTTTAGATCAGATCGTTGGCGAAGCGCCTACAATGGCACGTCGTCACATGGATGAATCACAACGTGCAGAGTTGCGCTTGTATCAAAGAAGTTTAATTGCACAAGTGACAGGGCATACGACTGAGCAACTTCAGATCGAAGCCAATGATTTCGGGAAGCCGATTTTAAAAATTCCAAAACAATTTCAGTTTAATCAATCGCATAGTCAGCATAGCTATGCGATGGCGATTAGCGATGAGATTGCGAATATTGGCGTGGATATTGAGGATTTAAATCGTCAAGTACGCTTGGAAGCCTTAGCAAAACATGCTTTTCACCCTGAAGAAATGAAGGTGTGGCAAGCTTTAAATTACGACCGAGCCTTTTGGTTTAAAGTGTGGACGATCAAAGAGGCGGTACTGAAAGCGCATGGTATGGGGATTCGTTTATCTTTAAATACCTTAAATACAAAAGCTCATCCAACGTGGGATTTTGGTGTGGTTGAGCATGAGTTATTGGGCAGTTTTTATTATCAAAATATAGTCATGTCTAATGCAATGTTGGCAGTGGCTTATCCATCACATTCCATTCAAACGATTCAATGGTTTTAAATCGTATTTTTCATCAATATTTATTCAATCTTTGTTTCCATATCTGATTGAACCAATTGCTTTAGGCATGAGATATCTAAAATATGAATGCTTATTAATTAACGTTTGATGATTTGTGCATCTTCTAGCTCATGTAGTAATCCATTAATCCGTTGTCGTGATAGCGACAACATCAACCCGAGACGTTCTTGTGAGAGTTCGATCTGCTTGTTTTGAATAACATTCGTATCATCGTAGTTGTGCAGAATCATCAGTAAACGACGATCAAGGCGTTGCTGTAGAGAGCGGTGTTGTAGGACTTCAACGTCTTGTAATAATGGACGAATTTTCTGGCTAGGTAGTAGCGCAATTGAACACCAATGTTCGGGATATTGTGTTAAAAAATTCAGTAATGAATTTTTGGGTAGAAGCAATTGTGTTGATTGGTCCGATCTTTGTATTGGCTGAGACTATGTTTAAGTTTGGCTATCGTCCAAATTTGAAAAAAAGAAGTGATAGCCCAGGCGGTACAGTTGCGCCGTCAGCTCAATGCGACCGCAAAACAGACAGCTTAAATTTTCTAATACTCGTCCAAGCAATAAAAAAAACAGCACATTGCGTGCTGTTTTTTTTATAGACATTACGGCTTCTAAATCATGGAATTTCGACTTCGTCTTCTTCAAACTCTGGCTTGATTTGCACAATAAAGTCTTGGCGGTTTAAGCCACGCCAAAGCGCAAATGCAGTCCCAATATAGATCGAAGAATAGGTACCGACCACCACACCGATAAACATCGCCACAGCGAACCAGTGCAGACTGTCACCACCTAAGAACATCATCGCCAAGACAACGAGCATCAATGTCAAAGAAGTGTGCAAGGTACGGCGTAAAGTTTCAGTTAGGGAAATATTGACCACTTCACGAGGTGTTGCGTCACGAATCTTACGGAAGTTTTCACGAATACGGTCAGAGACCACGATATTATCGTTGAGTGAGAAACCGATGATCGCAAGGATCGCCGCCAACACTGTCAAATCGAATGGCCATTGGAATAGAGCAAAGAAGCCAAGAATGATGATGATGTCATGGAATAATGACAACACCGCACCAATCGCAAGCTTAAACTCAAAGCGAATGGTCACGTATATCAGCATCAATACCATGGCAAGCGCCACAGCACCCGCAGAGCGGACATATAGCTCGTTGCCCAGTTGTGAGCCTACAGAGTCAACCTTGAGCACCGATACGGGATTATTCGGCAAGGTTGCAGCTTGTGTAATCTGACCTGTCAGGTCTTCAATACTGGCTTCTTGCGGTGGCATACGCACCAGCATATCTCGTTCACTGCCCAAGGTTTGTACTACAGGATCAGCAAAGCCATTTTGCTCAAGTGCATTAACCACATCGCTTTGTGTGGCAGCTTGGCTATAATTCAGCTCCGCAGAAATACCACCAGTAAAATCAAGACCAAGGTTTAAACCTTTGGTGGCAATGAAGAAAATACTGGCAATGGTCAGGATGATTGAGAGGATCGCCATCGGTTTGGCGATCTTGATAAAGTCGATGACTTTTTCATCGTCTGGGCGACCATATTGCTTGTCATTACCAAGACCATATTCGGCATTGCTGTCGTGGTCATCTTGTGGTTTTTGAGTCATTTCAGTCGTCATAAGATGCTCCTAAATGCTCAATTTTTTTAAATTACGGCGTTTGCCATAAATGATTTGTACGATGGCACGAGTGACCGTGATCGCAGTAAACATCGAGCAAACAATACCAATCATTAAGGTCACGGCAAAGCCTTTGATCGGACCTGAACCAATCGCGAATAGAATCAATGCCACGATAAACGTCGTCAAGTTTGAGTCGAAAATGGTGTTATAGGCACGATCATAACCTGCCACAATGGCTTGTTTGGGCGATGCGCCCCACCTGATCTCTTCCCGTATTCGTTCACAAATCAAGACGTTGGCGTCGACTGCCATACCGATGGTAATGACGATACCTGCAATGCCTGGCAAGGTCAGGGCAGAGCCCATCAAAGACATGATTGCCAAAATCATTGCGAGGTTCAATACCAATGCAAAGTTGGCAATCAAACCGAATAGACGGAAGAACACCACCATCCAAATCGCCACCAGTAAGAAACCGATTTGTGTCGACATCAAACCTTTATCAATATTGGCTTGACCAAGACTTGGACCAACCACACGCTCTTCAACGAAGTACATCGGCGCAGCCAACGCACCTGCACGAAGCATCAAAGCAAGCTCTGCCGCTTCATGCGGGGAGTCAAGCCCTGTAATACGGAATTGTGAGCCAAGCACGGCTTGGATTGTTGCTGCATTAATAATTACAGATTCGGTGTATGGCGTGCGAACTTCAGTCTGTGTGCCTGTTTCAGGATCAGCGACATAGCTAATGCGTTGTTTATTCTCAATAAACAAAACCGCCATACGTTTGCCCACAGCATTACGTGTTGCAGCTGCCATGAGCTTGCCACCAGCGCTATCCAGAGTAATGTTTACTTCGGCACCGCCTGAGTCTTGGCTCATACCAGAACGTGCATCTTGCACACGTTCACCGGTCAAAATACGTTGGCGTTGTAAGAGTAATTGCTTACCACTGTCTAAGCTTTCATAGGCAAATAGCTCGGTTCCTGCAGGGATGCTTTGACCATTGTGTTGCTGTGTGTATGGATCAATGACTTGATCGTTTTGATCAGCGACCAAACGGAACTCTAAGTTAGCTGTACGACCGAGTACACGTTTTGCTTCGGCAGTATCTTGCACACCGGGTAGATCGACCACAATACGATTGCTGCCTTGACGTTGTACCAAAGCCTCCGCCACACCGAGTTCGTTAATACGATTACGTAGCGTAGTTAAGTTTTGCTCAACCGCATAGGTTTCGATTTCTTGGCGTTTGTTGTCGCTATATTGCAGTCTAAGTACACTACCATCAGCAGTTGCTAAGGCTTGCTGGGAATATTCATTGCCGTTACTACGCAAAAAATCCATCGCTTGATTGCGATCGTCATTATTGGCAAAACGTACAGTGATCACATTGTCCGCAAGGCTGAGCTGATTGAAGCTAATTTTGTTTTCACGCAACTGACGGCGTAGCTCAGAAGTTGAGGTTTCCATGCGCTGAGTGATGGCTTTTTCCATGTCCACTTCAAGCAAGAAGTGCACACCACCACGCAAGTCCAAACCAAGCTTCATCGGTTTTGCACCAAGGCTTTGAAGCCAAGCTGGTGTGGTTGGCGCAAGGTTTAATGCCACCACATACTCTTCACCAAGATTACGACGCAAAACTTCTTGGGCTTTGAGCTGTGTTTCAGCCTTGTTGTCCGCCATACGTAGCAATGCGGCGTTGTTGGTAAAGCTATTGTTATGGGTTGCAATATTGGCTTGTTGAAGTGCCTGTTCAGCGCGCTGAACGATCGAATTATCGATTTGCATACCTGCATTTGCACCTGAGATTTGTACCGCATGTTCATCAGGGTACAAGCTCGGCAAAGCGTAAATGGTACTTAAAGCAATGACAACCAGTATCAGCACATATTTCCATGCAGGATATCGCATTGTGTTTCTTCTTTAATTGGGCTTTTTTATCGAAGCGTATAACGCTTTTAAAACAGCTTTTTTAAAAACCAATGCCGTGATCTATATGCGCTCAATAAGTACAGAATAAATCACGACATCATTCGAATTACAAATTATTCAAAGTGCCTTCGGGCAATACCGAGATCACCGAAGCACGTTGGATTTTGATTTGATTCGTTGGGTTGATTTCGATCACAGCATATTCGCCATCGATCTTGACCACGCGGCCCATTAATCCGCCTGCAAACACGACTTCACTACCTTCAGAAAGGCTTTCGACCAAAGCACGATGTTCTTTCATACGTTTCGACTGTGGACGAATCAACAAAAAGTAGAAAATCGCAATCATGACCACGATCATGATCAAAGACATATATGGGCTGCCTTGTTGTGCACCTTGTGCAGCGTGAGCAGTGGAAATCAATAAGCTCATGTTTTTTCCTAATGGTTAAGTTCAGCAGTTTTTTTAGCTGAAAAAATGACTAAAATCTTTGCTCTGCAATGTACCTTGTATTGCGGTTTAGCGCAAATTTTCCAAGCTAATCTTGCGTTTTCGACAACAATATTTATTCACTTTTGATTTTACATGCAGAACTATTTAAAGTTGAAGTCAATCTTGGGGACATTCGGGCACTTCTAACCCCCGACGTTGATAAAAATCTTCCACAAATTCATCAAATGTTCCTGCATCGAGTGCATCACGAATGCCTTGCATCAGACGTTGATAGTAGCGTAGGTTATGAATCGTCCCGAGCATTGCACCAAGCATCTCGCCACATTTTTCCAGATGGAACAAATAGGCACGAGTAAAATTGGTACAGGTATAGCAATCACAATGCGGATCAAGTGGTTGTTGATCGTGGCGATATTGGCTGTTGCGAATCCGTACTACGCCATCCGTGACAAAATAATGCGCATTACGTGCGTTACGTGTTGGCATCACGCAGTCAAACATATCCACACCACGGCGAACTGCTTCGACGATATCTTCAGGCTTACCGACACCCATCAAATAACGTGGTTTATCCGCAGGCATTTTTGCAGGCAGATAATCTAATACTTTGATCATTTCTTCTTTTGGCTCACCAACCGACAAGCCACCGATGGCATAACCATCAAAGTCGATCTCTAACAGCCCTTGCAAGGACTCATCACGCAAGTCCTCATACATACCGCCTTGAATAATCCCAAATAACGCATTTGGATTACCATTTTCAGTATGTGCAGTTTTACAACGTTTTGCCCAACGCAGCGACAATTGCAATGAATCCTGCGCTTGCTTGTGCGTTGCAGGATATGGCGTAACTTTTGAGCCGTCGATCGGTGAGCGGAAGGTTACGCCTTCTTCTTTGATTTTGCGCATTTCACCGAGGCTAAACACTTGGAATCCGCCTGAATCAGTCAGAATCGGTTTGTCCCATTTCACAAATTCATGCAATCCACCGTGTTCTTTGATCACTTCTAGACCTGGACGCAGATAAAGGTGAAAGGTATTGCCTAAAATAATATGTGCGCCAATGTCTTCAATGTCGCGAGGCAACATGCCTTTGACTGTGCCATAGGTGCCGACTGGCATAAAGGCAGGCGTTTCTACCTGACCGTGATTAAGCGTCAATCGTGCGCGGCGGGCACGACATGATTGGTTTAACTTTTGAAATTTCATAAAAATCCTAAGCCATTTTCATAGCTGTGTTTGCAAGGCAAGGGCGAATAAACAGTTCGCTGGATAGGGCGCTATTGTCTTAGATTTTGCAGGAAAGTGCTAGGGCTGTTATTTGAATGGTTTGAGCGAGTGTATTTGAATTTGCTTTTTCACCGAAACTTCACTTTGAGTTCACCTATACATATCCATTGTGTTGCACAATGAATCCATATTGTAAGTCAGTTGAAAATAAGTATATGAAAAAGGTACTCCTATTTAGTTTGGCGGTGATTGCTATATTCGGAATTTTGAACACCAAGACTGTGGCAAAATTCTTACCAAGTGTGGAAGAGCAAAAAACGTCTGTACAAACCGTTGATTGGTCGGCAGTTGAGATAGATCGAGTTGAAGTCTATAAATCTAAACGGCTATTACAGGTTTTAGACGATGACAAAGTGATTAAGACTTACAAAATGCGTCTTGGCTTTGCACCAACAGGGCATAAAACCACTGAAGGCGATGGCAAAACCCCAGAAGGGCAATATGTGTTGGACTGGCGTAATCCAAATAGCCAATTTTATAAATCACTGCACATTTCCTATCCTAATGCAGACGATCTTGCGCAAGCTAAAACTCGTGGTGTGAGCGCAGGCGGAGATGTGATGATTCACGGTTCGGCAAAGAATCTCGGCGGGTCGGCAGGGCAACCATTGTATGGTTACATGCCTAAAGCAGATTGGACGTGGGGCTGTGTCGCCGTGTCCAATCAGGATATGGATGAGCTATGGAGGAATGTCAAAGATGGCACAAAGATTGAGATTTTTCCGTAATGTTTTAGAGAAGTGCTAATTTAATAAATCTTCTCATAACCTTCTGGACGAGTTTTAAAGCGACGATGAAACCACATCCACTGGGTTGGCGCACGACGCAGTTGCATTTCTAATAATTCATTAACACGAGTCGCATCAGCAACTTCATCATTGGTTGGATAATTCTCTAATTCAGGCTCAATGATGATTTGATATTTTGGATTCGCTTCCCCGATTCGATAAAAATGCACCGACAATACCTTGGCTTTGCTGACTTTGACCAAACGACGTTGTGCCGTCACCGATGCCGCAGGTACACCAAAAAATGGTGCCATCACACCTTGCTTTAAACCAAAATCTTGATCAGGCGAATACCAAATGATGCGCCCATCTTTCAAGCGACGGATTAAAAAGCGAATATCATCATGGTCGATTTGTTCACCATAGATCGGCTCACGAGCCCGATAAATTAGCCAATCTAAAAATGGATTATTTTGCGGACGATAAACCACATCAGGATCAAAATATAGACTGCAAATATAACCACCCGCATCGAGCAAGGTACTGTGTGAGCCAAGTAGGATAATACCGCTACCATCAGCTTGGGCTTGTTGTAATGCGTCTAAACCTTGAATCTGTACACGCCCTTTAAACCAACTTGGCTTGTACCACGCATTCAAAGTTTCAAAGACACCAAGCATCATATCGACGAAGACTTGCTTGGCATTTTTTTCGACTTCGATTGATGACCATTCAGGGAAACAGACTTCAAGATTACGAATCGTAGTGATACGACGAGATTTCAAACTTTTCCAAGACAAGCTTGCAAGTAAATAAGCAAGTCGTCGCTGAATAAACCACGGCAAAATCGTGAGAAACATCAGGAATGTTAGTCCAATCCAAATGCCCCAGTATTGAGGCAGGAGGAAAGACCATTGAAATTCGGGGCGTGCAGAAGTGTGCTGTTGCATTGAAACTTAAGCTGAATAGTTGTCAATCGGCAATTTTAACTGAAATTACCGATTTAAACAGCATATTAAGGACAGTTTGCTTTTTGCCATGTTTTGCGAGCGCTACTGTCTGTTTGGCTCAAATCAAAAGTGCTTGGCAATTCGGTATTGCTATTGGCTTTCTTCTGACCAGGTATAGACAGTGATTTGAGTAGCGTTTGCAGTTGATTGCGTGATTGCGTTGCATCGCTACCTGTGATTGGGCTGTTCAGCTGTACCACGTAAGCGTAGCCATAACGACTCAAGATCGCTAGATCAATATTGTGACTTTCACTGCTTAGACGTGAAAAAACTGCATCACCGAGTAACACTTTTTCAGTTTTGGTATCGCTCGCAGTCGCCTGATAGGTGGCTTCATATTGCGCTAAAATTTGCGGACTAACGGCTTCGAGCGAGCTATTGACAGTGCTACCGAGTTTTGCATTATTATTTAAATTCAAGGTGTCGATACGTACTTGCTGATTGAGCTGATCGACAATATCAAGGCTGGCACCTTCAACACTACAAAATTCTTTAAGTTTCAATTCGCCACGAAGCACTGTTGAGCCAAGATCAAAGTCATAGCTTTGCGCAGGACCATGATAGATTTTTTGTGTTAAAAACTGTGGGGCATTTGGTCCTTTGGTCGAGTGACACGCACTCAAGCCCATGCAACATCCGAGTGCAATCCATGCAAGTTTTTTCATTCGGTTTTGTTCTCCCTATTACTGGCTTTCCAAAGCCGTCCAACGCTCTAATTTTTCCAATAGCTGTTCTTCTATTTCCGCCAAACGAGTGGCAGCTTGCGAGGCTTGATCAGGTTCATTAACGAACCACGTGCCATCGGCAAGTTTATCTTCCAAAGTTTTTTGTTCAGCCTCAAGTGCTGCAATTAACTCTGGCAATTGTTCTAACTCTCGTTGATCTTTATAACTTAATTTTGCTTTTTTCGGTAGCTTCTGTGCAGTATTTTCTGCTTTTTCCACTTTATTTGTGGTTTTTGCTTGATTTGCTGCCGCTTTGGCATCCAAACGCTCTCGCTGTGCGAGATAGTCTTGATAACCACCGATATATTCTTGAATACCACCTTTACCATCGAATACCCACGTTGAGGTGACGACATTATCCATAAAGGCACGGTCATGGCTGATCAATAGTAATGTGCCTTTGTACTCGGCGAGCATTTCTTCCAAAAGCTCTAAGGTGACCATATCGAGGTCGTTGGTTGGCTCATCCATCACGATAAGGTTGGACGGTTTAAGTAGGAGCTTTGCCAAAAGCACACGATTACGCTCACCACCTGATAAGGCTTTGACAGGTGTGCGGGCACGTTCAGGCGCAAATAGGAAGTCTTGTAAGTAACTCAAAATATGACGACGATTGCCATTCACATCGACAAAGTCTGAACCTTCACTGACATTGTCAGCCACAGATTTTTCCAAATCGAGTTGATTGCGTAATTGATCAAAATAGGCAATTTCCAGTTGTGTGCCGACTTTCACTGTACCTTGATGCGGAATATCACCGAGAATGGCTTTGATCAGCGTGGTTTTTCCGACACCATTATCACCGACTAAGCCAATGCGGTCGCCACGCATGACAATGCTTGAGAAATCATTAATCAGCGCTTGATCACCATAGCTGACTGCAAGATGTTCAATTTCAAAGACCAATTTGCCTGAACGAGAAGCTTCTTGTACGCCCATGTTGACTTTTCCTTGTTGGAATCGTCGTGCTTTAGATTCTTCTCGTAAGGCTTTTAAGGCACGTACACGACCTTCATTACGGGTGCGACGTGCTTTAATCCCTTGACGAATCCAAGCTTCTTCTTCGGCAAGACGCTTATCAAATAGGGCATTTTGTTTTTCTTCCGCATCGAGTTGTTCAGCTTTAAGCTCAAGATAACGTGCGTAATTGCCTTCAAAACTCCGTAAAGTGCCTCGATCGAGCTCTACAATACGAGTGGCTAAGCGATCGACAAATGAACGGTCATGCGAAATAAACAGTAAGGTTAAATTCGGTTGATCAAGTAAGAATTGTTCGAGCCATTCTATACTTTCCACATCTAGGTGGTTGGTTGGTTCATCAAGCAAAAGTACATCAGGTTGGGTGAGTAGCGCGCGAGCAAGTAATACACGACGTTTACGACCACCAGACAGTTCGGCAAGATCAGACTGTGGGTCGAGTCCCATCTTGGCAAGAATGGTATTGACTTGATTTTCCAGTGACCAGCCATCGAGTTGATCCAATTGATGTTGTAGCTCGCCCATTCGATCACAAGCATCCATGTCACCTGCGACACAGGCATTGCTCGCTTCATGATATTGGCGCAGTACATTGGCAGCTTTGCCTGCACCTTCGGCAACGATGTCGGCAACTAGACCTGAACTCATTGGTACATCTTGGGCAAGCATGGAGATACGCACACCATTTTGAATCGATACTTCACCTGTATCAGGCTGTAATGAGCCATCAATCAGCTTGAGTAGGGTAGATTTTCCCTCACCGTTACGACCAATTAAACACACACGCTCGCCACGTTCTAGCGTAAAATGAGCACCATCGAGTAGGGCTGGGCCACCAAATGCTAAGTGAACATCTCTTAAAGTAATGTAAGCCAT
>LUOR01000063.1 GCA_001626925.1 Moraxellaceae bacterium REDSEA-S32_B1 | reverse complement strand
AAATAGACTTTTCATTTAAATAACGCCAATAGCGCTTTGGTACGCATTGCACATGGAGCTTGATATTCTGCCGTTCTTTGATGTTGATACTTTGAAAATAATCCTTCCACAATTGGTCATACAGCACTTCTTGATCATCAAGATCAATCAAAAACTGTTGGCTTCCTCCCACTTCAATTTGCGCATCAACCGCTTTTGCGGATAAATCCACTTCCTGAATCTGCTGTAAATCGTAATAGATGCCATACTTTCTTTTTTCATCATAAATCAACCAACGCTGATCTTGATAACGTTGGCAAAAGTGGCGCTGTATTAACGGCAATACATTAAAATCAGGCGCAATCAAACTCAAAAACAAGCCATCACTGGTTTTCTTAAAACGGACAAAAGCTTCCATGCGATGCTTTTCTCGTCCGACTTTTTTCGTCCATTGTGCAATGGCAAGCACACTCGGATGACCAAAATTTTTTTCCAATGAATGAATCTGCTGTAGATGAGCATGCTGAAAAACGTAGATACAGTAATTCAAAATATGCTGATAGGCATCCGTATTCTCAGCCAAAAACGCATAATACAACTGTCGAAGCGCATTGTTTGAGAGCTTTTGTTTTAACGCATTCCAAACACGTTGTGCGTGGACATCCTGACTTACTACTTCGATCGACACATTGAACAAATTATCCTGCAACGATTGGCGAGCAGATGCGTTTTGATGTGCGTCAAAAGCATGAATCTCAACCTGATATTCTCGAAATTGAAATGCACGAAATATACAGCACAGCAATCCTGTTAATGTGCCATCAAAGCAATAAATCGGTCGTTCACTTGCCATTAGCAACCTCCAAAAACATCTTCATGTCAAAACCCAAGACTGAGTTGTGGCGTGAGCTGTTTGACGGCCTTTTTCCACGATTTGCTGACGAATCTGCTGTGGTTGTAGCTCTTTTTGAAAGCTCGGACTGTCTTCACAGCGGATAAAATATTGCGCTCGACTGTATGCCACACCAAGTTTTTTCAGCAAATCATTGTGGATTTTGCCAAAGCGACGTGCTTGAACGATTTTCTGCGCCGATTTCACGCCAATACCAGGAACACGTAAAATCATTCGATAGTCAGCACGATTCAAATCCACTGGAAAGGATTCAGGATGACGTAGCGCCCAACTGAGCTTTGGATCAATATCCAAATCCAAATGCGGATGTTTTGCGTCGACGATTTCATTGGCTTCAAAACCATAAAAACGCATCAACCAATCACTTTGATAAAGTCGATTTTCACGTAATAACGGCGGTGCTGAACCAACCGCAGGTAAGGTATTATTTTCCTGATTGATCGGAATATAACCTGAATAATAGACTCGCTTGAGCTGAAAGGTTTTGTAGTGATGATCCGCCATCAGCAACACATCTTGATCAGTTTCTTGATGCGCACCAACCACCATCTGCGTGGTCTGTCCCGCAGGCACATATTTCGGCACGTGCTTGATGATCTGTCGTTCATCTTTAAGCTGAATCAGGCGATCTCGCACTAAACCTAAATCTTTTTGCACCTCTTGATGTGACTTTTCAGGTGCGAATTGTTTCAAGCCAATTTCTGTCGGCATTTCGAGATTGATGCTCATACGATCGGCATACAATCCTGCTTCATGAATCAGCTCTGGCGAAGCACCGGGAATGGTTTTTAGGTGAATATAGCCGTTGAAGTTTTCCTCAAGACGTAGCTTTTTCACCACCTGCATCATGCGTTCCATGGTGTAGTCCGCCGATTTAAAAATCCCTGAACTCAGAAACAACCCTTCGATATAATTACGACGATAAAAATTAATGGTCAGATCAACCACTTCTTGCAGAGTAAAGGCGGCTCGTTTGACATCATTTGAGTGTCGTGACACACAATAGGCGCAGTCATAATAAATACAGACGTTACTGAACAGAATTTTGAGCAAAGAAACACAGCGCCCATCTTCAATGAAAGTATGGCAAATCCCTGATTGGCTTGCATCGCCCAAACCTTTATTTTGATTTTTGCGTTGACTGCCACTCGATGAACACGACACGTCATACTTTGCCGCATCAGCGAGGATTTGTAGTTTTTCACGGATTCGATCAGACATTTCATCACACCCTTATGCAAATCAACCTTTGAAATTAAAGTAGCATGCGATGACATATCAGTTAAGATAGAAACTACGGCATTGCGACGCAATATGACGTGGTAAATTCAACATTTACACTTTGGAATATCCATGCAAAAAACGGAACTGTTACTCCTCATTTTAAGCGCTCTGGCTGCTTTGTTGCATGGGATGAGTGGCTTTGGTTTTCCAATGATGAGCACTGCGGCTTTGGCAATGTTTTATCCGCTCAAGTATGCCATCGCACTGGTTGCGATTCCTTGTATTATCCTTAATATCAGCCTGCTTCGGGCGGGTGCAAGCCACCCATTTATTCATTATTTAAAAAGATATTCAGGACTGATTGTGAGTAGCTTGGTCGGAAGCTTCATAGGTGTCAGCCTATTATTATATGTCAGCGAAGCCTATCTCAAGCTGTTGATGGGCACAGTGATTTTGCTGTATGTCGCTGATCAATTCCGTACTACGCCGATTCAACTCTCGCCCTCGATGCGCAACATGACGCTATTCGGTGGTTTAGCAGGCATCATCGGTGGTGCAACCAATGCGATGGCACCTTTTTTGATGATGTACTTACTCAGCACAAAGCATCACAAAAACGATGTGGTGATCATTAGCAACATGAGCTTTCTTGCCAGTAAATTGGTACAACTCGTCATGCTTACGCCAATTATTCTGACCTTTCAAACCACTCAAATTTACCTATTAATTTTGATCACCATTACCGCTTTAATCTTCGTTTATATCGGCAGTCGAATACGTGGAAAAATGTCACAGTCTGCATTTAATATGATGATCTTTATTGCGCTCGGACTGCTCGGCATGAATGCAATTTGGCAAGGTTTTCAACAGCTCTAATCTTCATCTACAACTCAAAACCGCAAACTACAATCAATCAACCTAGACCACAGACCAATCATCAAGCCCCTGAGCCTTACATCTATTCCCGCTATCCATTGGTATAATTTACCGCAGACTTGGTGCGAATTATGCTTAATAAATATTGAATTGGGACACTCCATGAACGTCAAAAATTTAGAAACACCCACCAACGTATTTCCAAAAAATACTTTGCGTGGTTGGATTATTATTGCCATCGCTGCACTCGTTTCCTTCGGACTTTATCAAGTCTTACCCTATGATGACAATGCCAACAAAGGCTTAAGTTTACTGCTGTTTATTGCGATACTTTGGCTCACCGAAGCGATACACATCACCATTACCGCATTACTCATTCCTGTACTTGCTGTGGCATTGGGTATGCCGAGTGATACTGGCGGAGAACTGAGCGCCATCACCACCAAAACTGCGTTAAGCACCTTTGCCGATCCGATTATTTTCCTATTCTTTGGTGGCTTCGCTCTTGCAACTGCACTACACGTCCAAAAGCTCGATCGCAAAATCGCTATGTGGATTATCTCCATGTCGGGAGGCAATCTCGGTATTGCAATCTTAGCGATCTGTGCTGTCACAGCCATTTTGTCGATGTGGATTTCAAATACCGCAACCGCTGCGATGATGCTTCCGCTTGCATTAGGACTACTTTCCCACTTTGATGTCGAAAAAGAGCGCAAAACTTTTGTCTTCATTCTCTTAGCCATTGCGTATTCTGCAAGTATCGGCGGTCTAGGCACCATCGTCGGCTCACCACCGAATGCCATTGCTGCCAAAGCGTTGAATTATGATTTTGCCGATTGGATGAAAATCGGTTTGCCGATGATGTTGCTGATCTTGCCTGCGATGCTTTTTAGCCTTTACATCATGTTGCGTCCAAAACTCAATCGTCGTGTCGAGTTCAATGCCGAAGTCATTCCGTGGAATCGTGAACGCATTTTGACAATGGCACTCTTTGTCGTTACAGCTGTTGCTTGGATTATGGGTAAAAAAGTCAGTGACACTTTTGGCATCAGTCAACCTGACAGTTGGATTGCCGTATTTGCTGCATGTATGGTGGTGATCCTCGGTGTCGCAACATGGAAAAACATCGCTGAAAATACCGACTGGGGCGTACTTATGCTATTTGGTGGTGGTTTGACTCTGAGTGCAATCCTCAAAGATTCAGGTTCATCACTGGTACTCGGGCAAACTCTTGCTGATGTACTCGGCGACACCTCCCCATTTATTGTGATTACGATCGTTGCTGCCTTTATCGTATTTCTCACCGAATTTACCAGTAACACCGCATCGGCAGCACTACTCGTCCCTGTTTTTGCTGTGATCGGTGATCAGATGGGATTGCCAAAAGAGATTCTCGTGATCGTGATTGGTATTGGCGCATCGTGTGCATTTATGCTCCCTGTTGCCACACCACCTAATGCCATCGTATTTGGTACTGGACACATTAAACAAAGTGAAATGATGCGGGTTGGTTTCGTACTCAATATCTTCTGTATTGCCATTCTTTCAATGTTTATTTATTGGCTTTTTATCTAGCCTATCCAAAAGTTAGATCACTAGATTTGTTTTAGAAAAAGTGCTTCGGCACTTTTTCTGTTTTGTCATCGTGGAATCCTTTGCCACGTCCCTTGAAAATCCTTATACTTAAGCACAATTTTTTCTTATATTTTTAATGGATGCCACATGAGTCGCGCCATCTCGCATATTGATACCTTTCAAGGGCTGATCTTAGCTTTACAAAACTTTTGGGCAGAACAAGGCTGTGTCGTCCTGCAACCCTACGATTTAGAAATGGGCGCAGGCACATTCCACACTGCAACCTTCTTGCGTGCACTCGGTCCTGAAACGTGGAATGCGGCTTATGTACAGCCATCACGCCGCCCGAAAGATGGGCGTTATGGAGAAAACCCAAACCGCTTACAGCATTATTACCAATTCCAAGTGGTATTGAAGCCAAATCCAAGTAATATCCAACAACTCTATTTGGACTCACTCAAAGCCATCGGTATCGACACTTTGACCCATGATGTGCGTTTTGTTGAAGACAACTGGGAATCTCCAACACTCGGCGCATGGGGCTTAGGTTGGGAAGTGTGGTTAAATGGCATGGAAGTGACGCAGTTCACCTACTTCCAACAAGTCGGCGGTGTCGAATGCTACCCTGTGACTGGCGAAATCACTTATGGTCTTGAACGTCTTGCGATGTATTTGCAAGGTGTAGATTCTGTTTATGATTTGGTCTGGACTAAAGGTCAATTCGGTACGGTAACCTATGGCGATGTGTTCCATCAAAATGAGGTCGAACAATCAACCTATAACTTTGAACAAGCGCCAGTGGATAAATTATTCGAATTGTTTGACTTTCATGAATCTGAATCAAACCGTTTGATGCAGGCTGAGTTACCACTACCTGCTTATGAGCAAGTGGTCAAAGCATCTCATACCTTTAACTTGCTCGATGCACGTGGCGCAATCTCTGTCACTGAACGTCAGCGTTATATTCTCCGTGTTCGTACTTTGGCACGTGCCATTGCGCAAAGCTATGTGCAATCTCGTGCAAAACTGGGCTTCCCAATGGCTGAGCCACATTTGCGTGATGAAGTCTTGGCGCAGTTAAAAGCACAAGCCGAAGCAGACACAGCTGAAAAAGCGAAGGAGAAGAACTAATGCAAAAGCACACTGTATTATTTGAATTAGGCTGTGAAGAACTGCCACCAAAGAGCTTAAAAACACTCCGTGATGCTTTAAAAAATGAAGTCGAAAAAGGCTTAAACGATGCAGGGCTTGGTTTTGACAGCATTAATGCTTATGCTGCGCCACGTCGTTTGGCATTAAAAATTAACCAAATCGAAGCACAGCAAACCGATAGCCAAAAGCGCTTTGACGGTCCTGCGGTACAAGCAGCATATGATGCCGAAGGCAAACCAACCAAAGCCCTTGAAGGATTCTTGCGTGGTCAAGGAATAAGCGCCGATCAAGTATCAACTTTTAATGCAGGCAAAGTCGAAAAAGTCTGCTATTTCAAAGATATCAAAGGTCAAAGCCTTGATGCGCTTTTGCCAAATATTCTACAAACTGCGCTAGACAATCTCCCGATCGCCAAGCGTATGCGCTCAGCGGCAAGTCGTACCGAATTTGTCCGCCCTGTGCAGTGGGTTGTCTTGCTCAAAGATGGGCAAATTATTGAAGCAACTATTCAAGACATTCAGACCAATAATCAAACTTTCGGGCATCGCTTCCATTCGCCACAGGCGATTACACTTGCTCATGCCAATGATTATCTCGATGCGCTACGCAATGCCAAAGTGATTGCGGACTTTGAAGAACGTCAAGCGATGATTGACAGCCAAGTCAAAGCCCTTGCCGATGAAGTCGGTGCGATTGCCATCGTCCCTGCGGATTTGCGTGATGAAGTGACCGCTTTGGTGGAGTTGCCTGTTGCGCTTCGTGCCAGTTTTGAAGAGCGTTATTTGGCTGTACCACAAGAAGCCTTGATCACCACCATGCAGGATAATCAAAAATATTTCTGTTTGGTCGATAATCATAACAAACTGCAACCGTATTTCATTACCGTATCGAATATTGAATCGAAAGATCCAACCCAGATCATCGAGGGTAATGAAAAAGTGGTTCGCCCACGTTTATCTGATGCGGAATTTTTCTTCCTACAAGATCAAAAACAACCACTTGCCAGTCGTAAAGACAAGCTGAAAAATATGGTGTTCCAAGCACAGCTCGGCACACTGTGGGAAAAGACTGAACGTGTAGCAAAGCTGTCTGTAGCACTGTGTCAATTTACAGGTGCATCACCACTCGATGCGGAAAAAGCAGCATTTCTTTCAAAATGTGACCTCACTTCTGAACTCGTCGGCGAATTCCCAGAACTGCAAGGCATTGCAGGCACATATTATGCTCGTCTTGAAGGGGAGAATGATGAAGTCGCAGATGCACTAGGTGAGCAATACCTACCGAAGTTTGCAGGTGATGCGCTTCCACAAAGCAAAACAGGCACTACCCTTGCCCTTGCCGATCGTATGGTGACTTTGGTCGGTATTTTTGGTATCGGTCAAGCGCCGACAGGTTCAAAAGATCCTTTTGCACTGCGTCGTTCTGCGATCGGTATCTTGCGCTTAATCATTGAAAATGAATTGGATATTAGCCTAGAAAACTTGGTTAATCTTACGCTTGCAGGCTATGGCGATGTGATCAAAGATCATGACAAAACCCGTGCTGATGCAGTGGCTTTTTTGGAAGGTCGCTACCGTGCCAAGTACGAAGATCAAGGCGTGGATGTTGATGTGATCCAAGCTGTACAAGCATTATCGCCGAAGTCACCGCTTGATTTTGACCAGCGTATCAAAGCCGTAAACCATTTCCGTACTTTAAATGAAGCCAGCGCATTGGCTGCAGCGAATAAGCGTGTGGCTAATATTTTGGCAAAAGAAACTATTTCAGAAAGTACAGTGAATGAAGCGGTATTGGTTGAGTCTGCGGAAAAAGACCTTTATCAAACGCTGAAAACTTTGACTGCTGAAGTTCGACCATTACTCAATAATCATAACTACACTGAAGCCCTGTCAAAGCTTGCTGCACTTCGCACACCGATCGACGCATTCTTTGACAATGTGATGGTAATGGCGGATGATCCTGCGCTGAAAGCCAATCGTTTGGCATTATTAGCACAGTTACGTGGATTATTCTTGAGTGTGGCGGATATTTCTGTATTGCAAAGTTAGTATTTCATTTCATTGAAGATGTTAAAAAACCCTGCTATAAATATATAGTAGGGTTTTTTTGGTCAACTAAAATGCATGCAAATTATAAAGTATATGAGTTTGATAAAAGCCGTGATCGCATCGATGAAATTTTAAATTCTTCAGATAATCAATATACTGATTCAAAAATTATTCCTAATAGAGATACTCTTACTTTTTCAAACGGATATTATATTTTTTGCAGTGCATTATTTATAGATATGAGAGGTTCAAAAGAGTTCGCAAAAAAACATACTCGCCCCGTAACTGCAAAAATTTATCGTAGCTATATTTCTGAACTGGTAGCAGTTATTAATGGAAATCCTAATTTAAGAGAGATTTACATTGAAGGTGATTGTGTTTGGGGAGTATTTAACACCCCATATAAAACTGATGTTGATACTATTTTGGATACAGCAGCTCAAGCCTCTTCTTTAATTGATACTTCTTGGACTAAAACTTGAAGTGCGACACGACCTCACCCATTAAAGGGAAAAGGAGAAATAACGTGTCGTATACTCATCTTAGCTTCGAAGATCGTACA
>LUOR01000062.1 GCA_001626925.1 Moraxellaceae bacterium REDSEA-S32_B1 | reverse complement strand
TGCTTTAAACAACCGTCCTAGAAAGAGTTTAGGATGGCGAACGCCTAGCGAAGTGATGGCGAATTTTTATACCGTTGCACTTGCTGCTTGAATCCGCCCTTTAAAAAACATTTTGGGTGTTGGTGAAATCGGAGATGATCTACTGATTTTAATTTCTTTTTCTTCTCTTTAAATGCTGGTGTAATATAACCCCAATTACTATTTCTAGAAAAATAAACTACAAAATCAATATCGGCATCACCCCACATATTTTCTACCATGACATTATCATCAATCGAATCTATGGTTTTTACTTGAATGCGATATAACGTTCGACCATCTGTCACTTGCACATCAGTTTTTAAACCTAAATCAACACTAGGTTTGCTTGCTTCCCAACCACCTGAGAGCAACCAAGAAAGCAAGAGATATTCATATGAATGATTTTTGTATTGGCTTAACGTTTGTTCTTTGAGTGCAGTTTTACGAACAGGCATAACAATCCCCTTTTCATAATATGTATCCAGAATATATAAGATATTTAAATTAATATTTAAAAAACATTAATCATAAGTATTTTATAGATACGTAACTTTATTGTTCTCTATGCGAAGAACTTTAGCCTTTTTTAAATTGGCAATAATTTGATTACGTTTGGATTCAGAGATACTACCTTTAAATTGAAACATCGCATCAATAAAGTTCTGTAATGAGCTTAATTTGCTTGGTTTACTTTTTAAAAGACGTTCTTTGACATAATTGAAGTCAGGAGATTCTTCTTTTAAGGAAGAAGATTGATTTTCTTGTTTAGGTGTGATTTTTACAGATTGTTCTTCCTCTTCTTTTCGTGCTAGTTGGATTAACAGTTGAGCTAAACGCAATTTGTCACGATAAGACAAAGAAACAACCGCTTCTAATGCTGCATTGTATTCCATTATTAAATTCCTCATAAGAATTAATAAAAAATTGATTAAGTTTTTATGTGCTAGAACAGATAAAAATATATGAACTAAAAGTAAATATAGATTATAAGTGTAATGAACACATAAACGACTATATAGAATCTATAGTTTCTATGCAAACAAACTTTAGAGCAAAAAGCAATCAAATAGTTAGACTGTCTTTATACAACCGAATCATCCAAATTCGGACCTAACCATCGCTTCGCCTCATCCAACGACCAACCTTTACGCTGAGCATAGTCTTCAAGCTGATCTTGAGAGATTTTACCGACATTAAAGTATTCACTTTGCGGATGTGAGTAATAGAATCCACTCACACTTGACGGTGGAATCATGGCAAAGTGTTCGGTCAGTTGCGTGCCAATCTGATTTGTCGAATCTAACCAGTCAAACAATACGGCTTTTTCCGAATGTTCAGGGCAGGCAGGATAGCCAGGCGCAGGACGAATGCCGACGTATTTTTCTTTGATCAAGGCTTCATTATCAAGGTTTTCATCCGCTTGATAGCCCCAATAGTCTTTACGAATCAATTCATGCAAATGCTCAGCAAAAGCCTCGGCAAAACGATCACCCAAAGACTGCGCTAGAATCGCCGAATAATCATCACCTTTGGCTTTGTATTCATTCGCCATCTCTTCCACACCGAAGACCGACACCGTAAAGCCACCCAAGTGATCTGTTTGGTGATCAGAGGTGCTAATAAAATCCGCCAAAGATAAGTTTGGTTTGCCAGTCACTTTATCCGACTGCTGACGTAGATGTTCAAAGCGGTGCGTCACATTGCCCGCTTCGTCATAGACCGATACGGTATCTTTGCCAGTACGTTTTGCAGGGTGAATACCAAATACTGCACGAGCATCAAAGCGGTGATTCTCGATAATATCTTTGAGCATAGTTTGCGCTTGATTGTACAAATCCGTCGCCGCTTCACCAACCACTTCATCTTGAAGGATTTTCGGGAATTTTCCTGCAAGACTCCACGAGATAAAGAACGGTGTCCAATCGAAATACGGCACCAATTTTTCTAATGAATAGTTGGTAATGGTCTGCTGTCCGATGAAGTTTGGCTTCGGTGGTACATAGGCATCCCATTCAATTTTCAAGCCATTTTCTACCGATTCTGCATAAGACAGTTTGGCGGCTTTCGGTTGTTTGTTGGCAAGACGCTCACGGATTTTGGCGTATTCTTGGCGTTGCTCCTCAATATATGCACCACGCATTTCCTTAGACAATAACGTGGTTGCCACACCGACCGCACGAGAAGCATCAGCGACGTAAATCACTGCATCGTTTTGATATTGTGGTTCGATCTTCACTGCGGTATGTGCTTTAGACGTGGTTGCACCACCAATCAATAATGGCAAATGAAAGTCTTTGCGCTGCATTTCTTTGGCAACAAACACCATTTCATCCAAACTTGGCGTGATCAAGCCTGACAAGCCGATAATGTCACATTTCTCATCTATCGCCGTTTGTAGGATTTTCTCCGCAGGCACCATCACACCAAGATCAACGATGTCATAGCCATTACAACCCAAGACTACGCCTACGATATTTTTACCAATATCGTGCACATCACCTTTGACCGTCGCCATCAGCACTTTACCTTTGGACTGCCCTTCTTCCTTTTCCGCTTCGATGAAGGGATTCAACCATGCCACCGCTTGTTTCATCACACGTGCCGATTTCACCACTTGCGGGAGGAACATTTTGCCCGAGCCAAACAGGTCACCGACCACATTCATGCCATCCATCAGTGGTCCTTCAATCACATCGAGTGGACGCTTAGATTTCAGGCGTGCTTCTTCGGTATCTTCATCAATAAAGCTGGTAATACCTTTAACTAGTGCATATTCAAGACGTTTTTCCACGGGTTGATTGCGCCATTCAAGGTTTTCTGCTTCTTTGGTCGCACCGCCTTGTCCACGGAACTTTTCTGCCACTTCGAGCAGTTTTTCAGTTGCTTGCTGACCCGACTCGCCTTGATTTTGGTTGAGAATGACATCTTCAACCGCATCTTTAAGCTCAGGAGAAATTTCATCATAGATCGCCATCTGCCCAGCGTTGACGATGCCCATGGTCATACCTTGCTTGATGGCATAGTACAAGAACACCGAGTGAATCGCCTCACGCACAGGCTCATTACCACGAAATGAGAACGAGACGTTTGACACACCGCCAGAGATCATTGCATTCGGTAGGTTCTGCTTAATCCAACCTGTGGCTTCGATAAAATCCACGGCATAATTATTATGCTCTTCAATCCCTGTTGCGACTGCAAACACGTTCGGGTCAAAGATAATATCTTCCGATGGGAAGCCCACATCATTGACCAAAACGTCATAAGAACGCTGACAAATTTCTTTCTTGCGCTGTGCCGTATCTGCCTGACCATCTTCATCGAATGCCATGACAATAATCGCTGCACCGTACTGACGGCATAGACGTGCCTTTTCGACAAACTCATCATAGCCTTCTTTAAGGGAGATCGAGTTCACGACTGCCTTGCCTTGTACGCATTTCAAACCTGCTTCGATGATTTCCCATTTCGAGGAGTCGATCATGATCGGTACACGTGATATTTCAGGTTCTGACGCAACCAAATTGAGAAAATGCACCATGGCATTTTCTGAATCGAGCATGCCTTCATCCATATTGATGTCGATGATTTGTGCACCCGCTTCGACTTGTTGCTGTGCAACGTCCAGTGCTTCAGCGAAGTTTTCCTCACGGATTAAACGTAAAAATTTCTTCGAGCCTGTGACGTTAGTCCGTTCACCGACATTGACGAATAATGAATCATCATAAATATTAAATGGCTCTAAACCACTCAAGCGACACGCAGGCTTGATGTCAGGGATTTGGCGAGGTGCAATGCCTTCGACCGCATTAGCAATCGCACGGATATGATCAGGTGTCGTCCCGCAGCAACCGCCTGTGATATTGATCAAACCACTTTCAGCAAATTCTTTCAGGAATGCTGCGGTCTGCTCTGGTGTTTCATCATATTCACCAAAGGCATTTGGCAAGCCTGCATTCGGATGCGCAGACACAAAAGTATCCGCCACATCAGCAATGGTTTTGACGTGTGGACGCATTGCATCGGCACCGAGCGCGCAGTTAAAACCTATTGACAGCAAATCGCCATGACGTACAGAGTTCCAAAAGGCTTCTGCTGTTTGACCTGTTAAAGTACGCCCAGATGCGTCAGTGATGGTGCCCGAAATCATCATTGGTAACTCACGACCGATTTCCTTAAACACTTCTTTGACTGCAAAGATCGCCGCCTTACAGTTCAAGGTATCGAATACGGTTTCGATTAGGATAATATCCGCACCGCCTTCAATTAAAGCATGTGCCGCTTCGATATAGTTTTCTTTGAGTTCATCAAAGGTGATATTCCGAAATGCAGGATCATTGACATTCGGTGAAATCGAGCAAGTGCGTGATGTCGGCCCAAGCACACCAGCGACAAAACGAGGTTTGTCAGGTGTCGAATATTTATCACAGGCAGCTTTAGCAAGACGAGCCGCTTCACGGTTAATCTCAGGCACGAGATCTTCCATGTGATAATCCGACATCGACACACGAGTACCATTAAAGCTATTGGTTTCGACTATGTCGGCACCTGCATCGAGGTACGCTTCATGAATGCCTTGAATAATCTGTGGTTGCGTCAGGACTAATAAGTCATTATTACCCTTGAGATCGGATGCCCAGTCTGTAAAACGCTCACCACGATAGTCTTCTTCTTCGAGCTTATGACGCTGAATCATAGTACCCATCGCACCATCAATGATCAGAATACGCTTGGCAAGAAGTTCTTTTAAAATTGCAGTTTGAGGTGAAGCCTGTAGTGCAGGATTGGACATGCAAATCGCTCGCTAAAATTAACTGTAACAAACCGTTAAGTTTAACAGAAAATCACCCGCTTGCGCAGACTTGCAATTGACGCAGTCGTCCTCATTAAACCGCAGAATCGATGTGAATCGTGATTTAAAAAAGCAACTATAAAAAACTACTTTTGGAAAAATCACTTAAATAAGAAGAAATGAAGAAATGGTGCCGGCACACGGATTCGAACTGTGGACCTACTGATTACAAGTCAGTTGCTCTACCAACTGAGCTATGCCGGCATGGTGAATATGTACTTAATGCTCTAAACAAAGCATCGCCATATATTCATTATTGTGCCGTGCATTTTATCGAGTTTGTGATTTCGGTCAAGTTGATTTTTTAGAAATTCATCCATTTTGTGATTAGTTTGACATTTTTTAGATTTCAATTGTGCAATCGATCTTGTTCAGATTACACTTGATCCAATGCCAAATCGTGAAATGGATCATCTCTGATGAGTGCCGAAGCACATGCTTTTAGCCTAGTTTCCCCTGTTGTACTGCTTGCTGCGGCAGTCATTGCCGTACCGATTTTTAAGAAAATTGGTCTAGGTTCTGTGCTTGGTTATCTTATTGCAGGTTTGATTATTGGTCCATTTGGTTTTGCCTTTTTCTCTGATCCCAATGCGATTATCCATGTCGCCGAGCTGGGCGTGGTGATGTATTTATCCATTGGAGCGTAAAACCTCGGGGTTTAGCCCGAGGATATAAGCGACTGGCGTAAGCCATACGACATGAAATGTCGTTTTAAATACTTTT
>LUOR01000061.1 GCA_001626925.1 Moraxellaceae bacterium REDSEA-S32_B1 | reverse complement strand
TACCTTTCATGTGGCGATCATGAGTATGGTGAGTGGTGGGCTATATGTGGTGAGCGGTGGATTGGCGGAATTATTAGGTTATTTTCAGACTTTGCTTTTGATCTTTGTGGCATCGCTATGTTGTTTGGTTCCAAAGATCAGATGGTATGTATATCAACGCTCAATGACGAATGAATCCCACTGATGAGTTTCCGTTTGGCATAAGTATTGCTTTTTTATGACAGTTGCATATCGATGCTGATATTGCACACGGTCAAAGATGCCCAAATACACTTCTCGCTTAAATCGTGATGAAGATGGGCATCTATCCATTCAATAAATTTCTCCTAGATTCCCTATTTTCATAACATCACCTTAAGCAGAAGAAAGTTGGCACTGTATTTCACAGTCAATCCATATGATGAAAACCTGCTTGCATGGGGAATTTTATGAAAAAATTTGCACTTCATACCACCACTGTCGCTGTATTCCTTGCTTCCAATGCTGTGATTGCATCACCATTTATTGATGATGCAAAAGTCAATGCGGATCTGCGTCTGCGTTATGAAAATGTCGATATGGACAATACAAAAGTAGATGCCGATGCTGTGACAGCAAGAGCTAGATTGGGCATTACTTCGGGCGTATTCAATGGACTGAGTGCAGGTGTAGAGGGTGAAGCGACTGCTGAAATTAATGATAAATTTAACAGCACACGCAATGGGCAGGGCGATTACAACACCGTAGTTGATCCTGAGTCTTATGAGCTGAATAAGCTGTGGTTGAAGTATCAATTCCCAGTTGATGGATTCTTAAAAGGAAGTGATATTACTATTGGTCGCCAAGCGATTAACTTAGATAATCAACGCTTCGTCGGTGGTGTGGCATGGCGTCAAAATGAACAAACCTATGATGCAGCCAGTTTAAACTTAAAATTCACGCCAAATTTTGCACTTTACTATGCTTATATTGATCAAGTGAATACTATATTTGGGAGTGAAGATGCGACACCTATAGCCAACAATGCCGCACAGCCGAGTGAAGTTGATAGTGAGTCACACTTGGTGCAATTGCGCTATATAGCTGGTGAAGCGTTCAATGCAGTTGCTTATGGCTATCTATTGGACTTGCAAGATTGGAGTGCAGATACGCTAAGCAGTCAAACGATCGGTGTTCGTATTCATGGCAAAATCCCAAGCCTGCCATTACGCTACGTTGCTGAATATGCGACACAGCAAGATTATGCAGATAATCCAATCGACTATGAGGCGGATTATTACAATGTTGAGTTGGCATATCTTCTCCCTGCAAGTGTAGTTAAGGGAGAAATTGCAACAGGTTACGAAGTGCTGGGCAGTGACGAAGGCGTTCGAGGCTTTCAAACACCATTGGGTACAAAGCATAAATTCAATGGTTGGAATGATTTATTCTTAAATACACCTGCCGATGGATTGGCAGATAGTTATTTGAGTTTTAAGGTGAATCCGATCGAGAAAGTCAGCTTAGGTGGTGAATATCACTACTACACGACTGATGAAAATAGTCGTTATTTAGGGCAAGAATATGGCTTAGTTTTAAGCTCAGCTTTACCACTCGAAGGGACAAGTGTACTGACCAAATGGAGCAACTTTGAAAGCGAAGATGCGAGCTTGGTTGATACCCGTAAAGTTTGGGTGCAAATGGAATATAAATACTAAATCAGTATAAGTAAGAAAAGGCTAAATAAGAGAAAGTAATCAAGAGAAAGAGTGAACACGGAAGTTTGCTATCAAAAATAAAGGTAGAGTATTTTCTTATAAGAATATAAATAAATGGTGGGCCCACCGTGACTCGAACACGGGACCAACGGATTATGAGTCCGCTGCTCTAACCAACTGAGCTATAGGCCCTAGATAAAATTCAAAACACGTTTTCGTTCATTTTATAAGAATTTTACGCATTGAATCGGCGCTCATCTTAAACAAGTTAAATCTAAAAGACAAGCGCCACAGCATGCATTCGCTTAAAGTTAAATCAAGCAAATGTTGATGCGAATCAATTAGAACATTGCATCTTCGGAGTTTGCGGAAATCTTATGCACGGATAAATCTGCACCATGGAATTCCTCTTCTTCAGAAAGGCGTAAACCCATGATGAGTTTTAGACCGCCATATACGATAAAGCCACCAGCCAAAGCAAAGACAACCGCAAGTGTTGAACCAATGAGCTGTGACATCATACTTACGCCACCAAGTCCGCCAAAGTATTCCTGTCCCAAAATACCCACGGCAAGTCCACCGAATAAACCACAGACACCATGTAGAGGCCACACGCCAAGCACATCATCGATTTTGAGTTTGTTTTGTGTGTAGGTGAAGAGCTTGACAAAGATTGCACCAGCAATGACACCAGTAACTAATGCACCAACTGGATGCACTACATCTGAGCCTGCACATATCGCAACGAGACCTGCCAAAGGACCATTGTGTAAGAAGCCAGGGTCATTACGTCCGACGAAGTTTGCACTGAGTGTGCCACCGACCATTGCCATCAATGAGTTAATTGCAACCAAGCCTGAGATTGCTTCGACACGTTGTGCACTCATGACATTGAAGCCGAACCAACCGACGATCAAAATCCATGAACCCAAGGCAAGAAAGGGAATTGATGATGGTGGGTGTGCGGCAACTCGTCCGTCCTTTTTATATCGTCCAGAACGTGCACCAAGCAGGATCACTGCAATAAATGCAATCCAACCACCCATTGCATGCACGACGATTGAACCTGCAAAATCATGGAAGCTTGCACCAAAGTTTTGTGTCAACCAATCTTGCAGTCCAAAGTTTCCATTCCAGACAATCCCTTCAAAAAATGGATAAACCAAAGCAACAAGTAGTAGTGTTGCTATCGCTTGAGAACGCATTTTTGCACGTTCAGCGATACCACCTGAAACAATCGCAGGGATCGCAGCAGCAAAAGTCAGTAAGAAGAAACAGCGCATCAAGTTGAAACCGTGATCTTCGGTAAGTGCTGTTGCTGTATGGAAAAAGTGTAAGCCGTAAGCGATATAGTAACCAACAAAAAGATAAGCGATCGACGAAATAGCAAAGTCAGTTAAGATTTTGCTTAAAGCATTGACTTGATTTTTATGGCGAACCGTTCCTAGTTCTAAGAAGGCAAATCCTGCATGCATTGCTAATACCAATACAGCGCCCATGAGTAAGAAAAATAGATCTACATTTTGCATATTTTGTTCAACTATGGTGCATAAAATAAACTAAAAAATAGAATTAGTATTGATTTGCACCAAATTGGTTAAAAAGTATCATGTGAATAGAGCCTAATCTATAAACATGTATTCAGTGGGATAAAATAAAGCAAAAAACGCACCAATTTTTTAAATTGGCGGGAATATTATTAAAATTGCACCAAAATAGTTGTTGTTTTGATGTGTGGCGAATCTACACAGAAAAAAATCATGCAAAGATGAAAGCTTGCAAAAGAAGAAATTGGCGATGAAATGAAAAAAAGATTGGGGCTGTAGTAGATAAGATTAAATTTCAGTCCATTTCAACAAGACATTTAGCTGTTGTTTTGGACTACCATAGTTAAATCTAAACCTTGCGAAGCA
>LUOR01000060.1 GCA_001626925.1 Moraxellaceae bacterium REDSEA-S32_B1 | reverse complement strand
CATCTACTCGCCATTTATTATCTTCCACGATTTCCCCATCAAATGTTTCTATAATTTTATCAATTAGATTCATAAACTAATTTCCCATTATCTTTTACCCTATCGAGACGATTAATTAAATCACGCCAAGTATTATTTAGCTCATCCATTATATTTTTTCACAGCAGCTTCAATATCCTTTCTACGATCTTGGCGCTCCTCTCTCAACCTTTTAAGTGTTTCTGTTTTTCTAATTTCTGGACTGAGATCTTCAGACAATTTTTCAACTGCTTCACAAAGTCTTTCAAGTAAAGGAATAATATCTTTCCTAGTCTTCAAATTTGTACTCCTGAGGTGGAAACTTCGTCCAGGGATTAACTTTAATAATTTTTATTAACTCATTCCTAATGATCCTGGTAGAAGTCCAGCTTCTTACTACCTGCTGTACTGCACCCTGAGACTTCCCTAATCTGTTGGCTACATCCTTTATGCTTAAACCTCTTTTTTGAAGTTCAGCTACTATAAAATCTCTGATTATTTCTTGTCGTTCTCGCATAAAATATCTCATTATAATTAAAACTTGGCATATAAGCTTTGATACCTACACCAACATACGCAGCATAAGACAGCAACTCTGAATAAACTCGAATTGCATAGTTTCTATTTTGCATTTCTATCCCACTAAATTGGCAAATTGTGCTACGCCCAGTGAGGCATGTCCACCTTGAGATTGACCAATCGACATCCAATCTCCTTGTAAATCGGCACCATACTTTTCTTTAAATGCATTCACAGCGTAGATCGCTGAATTGGCTTCACTTTCTAGATTCAAATAAGGGTGAATACCTTGATTACCTAAGCCTTCATAATCTGGTGCAACAATCACATAACCTCGTTCCAATAGATTGTTCGCAGTGACTAGGAAATTTTCATTCATCGCCATTTTACTTGGTGCACATCTATCGCCTACACCCGTTGTACCATGTGTCCACACTACCACACGCCAGCCATCACTTGGTTTTTCTGTTTTTGGATAAATCACCATAGCTGATGATGGATGAATTTCGCCATTTCTATATGGCATATTGTAGCTCATGACATCGACTTTACTTGCTTCTTCTGGAATAGCGCCTGCGCTATAGCTCGTTTCAGAAACATAACCACTCTCTTCTTGACTTTGCCCACCACTACTCTTGTTGTCATCATCATTACATGCTGTCATTGATATGGCAGTAGCAAGCATGGTCATTCCTGCAAATGCTTTAAAACCCTGTTTTTTAGATATTTTCATTGACGTACTCCTTACATCATTGGTTTGATCTCCATTTTATTTAGGCATAAAAAAAGTACCGTGTCTACGATACTTTCTGCCATTTTTCATGATGTTGTCATATTTTTATATGCTTTAGAATTCCATCATTTAGTTTGACATCACTAGTGCCAAAACGATACCTAGCCATAAAATCAACCCAATCCAGCGATTATGCCGAAATGCCCAAAAGCACATGACAGGATCACGATCTTTAGTTTTCACTGCTTGATAAATAAAATCAATGGCGACAATAATGAGAGCTAAACCTGCCCACGGCAATAATTGCTCACGCCAAAACGCTAATCCAATCAGTACTAAACTGATTAATTGTAATAAACCAACGATCTGGAGATCATATTTCCCAAACAAGATCGCTGTAGATTTCACGCCAATTTTAAGATCATATTCACGGTCGGTAATCGCATATTGGGTATCGTACGCCACCGTCCACGCCAAATTGCCAAAATACAACAGCCAACAGGTCAAATCAGGTGTCTGCCCGACTGCGCTATATGCCATTGGAATTGACCATGAAAATGCAGCACCCAAAAATACCTGTGGCAGATGCGTATAACGCTTCATAAATGGATAAATAAAGGCGAGAATTAATGCGCCAAATGACCAATAAAAAGTTTCAATCGGTAAGAAAAATAATAAACACGCACTCGCCAAAACGAGCACTAGAAACACCCAAATCGCTTCGATCGGCTGAATAATACCTGATGCCAATGGACGAGTTTTGGTACGCTCAACATGACCATCGACTTTACGATCGGCAAAATCATTAATCGCACAGCCTGCTGCACGCATAAAAATCACACCCAAAATCATCGGAATCAAAATACCGAGTGATGGCATACCTTTCGCTGCAATCCAAAGTGCCCACATGGTCGGCCAAAAGACCAGCTCTGTACCGATCGGCTTATCAAAACGACATAGATAATAATAGGCTTGGAAACGCGCTTTCCAAGTCGTGGCAACTTGAGTTTGCATAGGCACTGTCCGAATTTATTTTTGGATAAATTGCTCAAAAGTTTTTAAGAAAGTTTCTTGTACAATAAATTGACAACCATGCCAAGTATAACAACTTTGCCGTGTCCAACCTTCATCTAATTTTAGAATCCGACGCTCGCATGATGGTGTGGTGCGTTGAAACAATAAACGTCCAATAGGTTGCCGTCCAATGTGTTTAAAAATTCGAGCTTGTTTATTTAGGCTTAAAATCGGAAAAATACTTTTGGCGCTGACCCACGGCATATCATCACTGCCATACAAATGACTTTCTCGCACCCACGCAATGTGTTGTTCAGGCATATTGAGCCACATTGCATCAATCTGTGAAAGCCGTTGGTAATGTTCATTTATCGGAATGACGTGGAATTGTCCGTTCGAAAGTTGAGTGAGTTGTTGGGTGAGCGAGCCGTCTGCGATCAGCCATTGCTTGAGCCCTGTTGATAATTGTAATTGTTGTATCTCTCGCCGTTGGTAAAAACGCATAAATCCGCACCCAGAAAATCAGCGTTTAGTGTAAACCAAAATCGTTGATTGCATAGCGTCCGAGGTGATGATTTTATTCAATTTTGCGATATAAAATGTAAGCTCACCAAATTAATTGATGAGCTTATATTGATCAGACGACTTCAACTTTTACAACATCTTGCGAATTTTCTGTAAGCTCTTTCTTTTTCCAAAGATGTGCATACTTTTTCAACAATGATTTTTTCGCTTTTGGATAGACGTTTACTTTCTCAATATCGCCACCATAATTCGCAATCACACGCTCATCCATCAGCTTAAACCATAATTTTGGAATCATCACAGGTAAGAACAAACTCGCATAACCCATTGGCAACTGTGGTACATCTTCATAATGACGTAGCGATTGGAAACTGCGGGTTGGATAGGCATGATGATCTGAATGGCGTTGTAGCTGATAGAGCAAAACATTACTGAATTTACTATTATTATTCCAACTATGTTCGGGCATGGTGCGTACATAACGACCGTTGCCCAAATCTTCACGCTTCAAACCATAATGTTCCATATAATTCACCGCTTCGAACAGCGTAATACCCTGCAACGCCTGCGCAATCTGCGTTGGCAAAATACGTGTACCAAACATTTTTAAAGTCAACGCATGATAAGCCGCACTCATCCCCCAACCTTGTAATAGCTCATTGTCGAATGACCAGAATTTTTTGCCTTTACGTTCTAGGCGACGAGTTTCAATCTCAATCGCAGATTTAAAGCTACCGATGACAGTGCGAGGCCAAAATTGCCAAAAAGTTTCTCCCATTTGCGAAGACGCAGGATCTTCAGGTGTCGCAACACGGCGATGATGTCCATACGGATGTTCAATACGGAAATGGTTATAACCTGTCGGCGCAAGTGCAAGATGCGACAGATAGTGCTCAAGCTTACCAGGTTTATGGCTCAGCTCATGTGCCGTGTTAATTGCGACGCCATTGACCACACCAAGCATATGACCAATGCCAATTTGATCAACGAGTGGCGTAGATTTTTTACTCGCAAGGTACAAGCCATAAATATTGGCAGCATATTGAAATGGGATAAATAATTTCACCACTCGTGCATAGTACGGATCGTCTTCTAAATCTGCGATCGCTTGCTCAGGCGGATTGTCAGGATCGACACCCATCATTTTATCAATACTTGGAATGATCACATGCAAGACGAGAGGACCTGCAAAAGCAAATAATTTTTTCGTCGATTTCGGTCCAAACTGATAACCGAGCAATACGGTATTGGCAATATTGGGTACAACGATACCAAGCATCCAAAGACGACGCTTTTTATCCACATACGGCTTGGCTTGCGATAAAACTTCAAGATCAACTGACTGATTCATTATTGTTACTCCTTCACCGTCACGGTGTAATTCATGACTTTATTATGCAGAGCTGATCATTTTTTAAGTATTCATATTAAGACAGTAGATAATCATAATAAGACAAGCGATTTAAATGTATGCTAAAAAGAGCAAATACAAAGGAGTTTGAGAAATAACGTATGGATCGAAATATCCCGATTTTCCCTGCACGCTATTATTTAAAAGTCATTGAACTGCTACAACAGCGTGGCATTGCTGTGGCGGAAATCCTTGTAGAATCAGGCTTGCCAATTCAGAAAATTCTACAGGATGAAGATGCCAAACTGTCTATTTCTCTAATTGAGCGCTTTGTCGAACTGTGTTTGAAGTATCCACAAAATGCCGATTTGGCTTTTGAACTTGGTTCAACCCTCAAACTTAGCTCACACAGCCTCGTCGGTTATGTGGCAATGACCAGTGAAACTGCACGTCAAGCAATCGAGCTGATCGCACAATATTTCAAACTCATCATTCCAAACTTTCAACTCAAGATCAGAGAAAGCGAAACACAAGTTTTTTTAAGCTTCGAACCTTCCATGCCGATGAGTACGCTCAATGTCAATTTTCATCTTGAAGCAATTGCCATTGCCTTTTATCACAATCTGATTGAGTTACTTGGGCGTAATCATCCACCTTATCACGTGTATCTTTCCATCGCACAACCACGTCATCTGCAAAAATATCAACAACTAGATCGTGTGACTTTTCATTTTCAGCATTTGATTCAGACTGGGATTCAGTTTGTCTTGCCAATTACCACTTTAGATATTCGATTGCCTATGGCAGATATTTATAGTTTAAAAATCGTTGAGCAACGCTGCCAAGAGCTCATGAAACAACTCTCTGATAGTGATGAGATGGAAGCTTGGATTCGGATGATGTTGCAAGAAGCCTATCACATCCCAACCCTTGCGGAATGCGCAAAACTACTGAATCTATCGACCAAAACCGTACAGCGCTATCTGAAAAAACACGGACAAGATTTTCATAGTATGCGCATGCAGATCATCATTGAACGTGCCAAAACCGCTTTAACTGAAACAGATAAAAGCATCACTGAAATCGCCGATGAACTGGGCTACTCCACTTCAGCGAACTTTATTCGAGCATTTAAAACAAAAATGCAAATGACACCTACGCAGTATCGTGAACAAACCACTTTGCATCACTAATAAAAAAAGCTTCCTTATAGGAAGCTTCGAATTGCACATTTAAATGGATAGCTAAACCATCGTACTCATACGATTAGATTTATACAATCACATTTAATGTCACGTCAATATTGCCACGAGTTGCATTTGAGTATGGACATACGATATGTGCGGCATCAACCAATTTTTGTGCTTCTGCTTGATCCATACCTTCAAGATGAATATTCAATGTCGCTTCAATCCCAAAACCATTCGGAATAGGACCAATACCAACCTCACCATCGATATACGCATCTTTAGTAAGTGCAATCTTGTCACGCCCTGCGACGAACTTCATCGCACCCAAGAAACACGCTGAATAACCTGCCGCAAAAAGTTGCTCTGGATTAGTCACCACACCGCCAGCACCGCCCATCTCTTTTGGCACACCTAGCTGTGCATCCAACGCACCATCGTCAGAACGTACGCGACCATCACGACCGCCTGTTGCTTTTGCTTTCGCTGTATACACCACTTTTTCTAATGACATGAAAATAACTCCTTAATAACATCGTCCACTAATATATCGTACACGATACACTTAATATTTCAAGCTTGAAATTTCACTTGAGTGTTAAATAGGGTCTGTTGACATTTCACAGATGCTTGCGACTACGGATGTTTTTTAGGCGATACTAGGCAGGAATGAGGAAGTTTAGTCATTCTAAATAACTCGTTCCTAACGACGTAGCGTCAAAAAACATCCTAGTCCCCCGCTGCGCCTTGCGCTGCAAACAAAGCAATGCTTTGTTCTTGCTCAGGGTTATCGCTAAAACTGCCATAAACTTCGTTATGAAACTTGGCAAGGGAGTGACCATTCCCTTCGTTTCATGCCTCTTTTCTGTGGTTTTAGCTGATAACGCAATGCATGGTTGAAATGTCAACAGACCCTAATGTAACGCCTTATGAATTGCTGATCTGTTGTTTATTGTTTCGCTTATTTTTGATTGAGCTGATCTCTTAGATCATTCAAAGATTGTTTAAGCTCAATCAATTGCACCAAATCACACTCAGTTGCGCACATCACCGCTTCGGGAATTTTCTCTGCATGTTGCTGCAATGTTTTGCCCTGCTCGGTGAGATGAATCAGCACCTGTCGTTCATCTTGGCTTGAACGGCGACGTTGTAAAAGATGCTGAGCTTCAAGTCGCTTGAGCAATGGTGTTAATGTGGAAGATTCTAAAAAAAGCTTTTTACCAATCTCGGAAACAGTGAGCTGATCTTTTTCCCATAACACTAGCATCACCAAATACTGCGGATAAGTAATATTCAATGGTGCAAGCAGTTCTCTGTAGCGTTGATTCAGTGCGAGATTTGCCGAATACAAGGCAAAGCACAACTGATTATCTAGTTTAAGTAATTCATTCACAAAAAATACCACGCCATGTTCATTGATAATCACTGCATTACATCGCCTATTATAAAGCGTTTACACAAATAAATCGCACACAATTTAATCTTACCTATGGATAGATTTGTCTTGGCATAAAAAAAGCCCGCACATGGCGAGCTTCTTTTATTACAGATAATGTATTACAAGCTGTAGTACATATCAAACTCAACTGGGTGAGTTGTCGTGTTCAAACGACGAACATCTTCAGTTTTCAATTCGATATACGCATCAAGCATTTCTTTAGTGAATACGCCGCCTTTCAACAAGTATTCGTGATCTGCTTGAAGTGCTTCAAGAGCCATATCTAGGCTATGCGCAACTGTAGGGATTTTCGCTTCTTCTTCAGGAGGAAGATCATACAAGTTTTTATCAGCAGCTTCACCTGGGTGGATTTTGTTTTGAATACCGTCAAGACCAGCCATCAACAATGCCGCAAAACCTAAGTATGGGTTCATCATTGGATCTGGGAAACGTGCTTCAATACGCTTGCCTTTCGGGCTAGAAACGTAAGGAATACGGATTGATGCAGAACGGTTACGTGCTGAGTAAGCAAGCATAATCGGTGCTTCGTAGTGTGGTACCAAACGCTTATACGAGTTCGTTGATGGATTCGTGATCGCATTCAATGAACGAGCGTGCTTGATCACACCACCGATGAAAAACAACGCCATTTCTGAAAGACCTGCGTATTCATCACCTGCGAACAAGTTCTTGCCGTCTTTAGAGATCGACATGTGAACGTGCATACCAGAACCATTATCACCTACAAGTGGCTTCGGCATGAAAGTCGCAGTTTTTGCAAACTGGTGCGCTACGTTATGTACAGCATATTTGAACTGTTGTACTTCGTCCGCTTTACGAACCATAGTGTTAAAGCTTACACCGATTTCCATTTGGCATGATGCAACTTCGTGGTGATGTACTTCGACACGACCTGGTCCCATGATGTCTTCGATTTTCGCACACATCTCTGCACGCATATCTTGACCAGAATCTACTGGTGGCACTGGGAAGTAACCGCCTTTCACACGTGGACGGTGACCAGAGTTGCCTGCGTCGTATTCGTTACCAGTAGACCAAGCTGCTTCTTCAGCAGAGATGGTGTGACGTGCACCAGACATGTCGATGTCCCATTTCACGTCATCAAATACGAAGAATTCTGGTTCTGGACCAAAGAATGCTGTATCGCCGATACCAGTTGATTTCAAATATTCTTCTGCACGACGTGCGATAGAACGTGGATCACGCTCATAACCTTGACCAGTCGATGGCTCGATCACGTCACAGGTCACAACCACAGTCGCTTCTGCGAAGAATGGATCGATGAATGCAGTTTCTGCATCAGGACGTAAAATCATGTCAGACGCTTCGATACCTTTCCAACCTGCGATCGAAGAACCATCGAACATTTTACCGTCTTCGAACGAATCTTCATCGATTGAATCCGATGGGTAAGTCACGTGTTGCTCTTTACCTTTGGTATCAGTGAAACGGAAGTCTACCCACTTCGCGCCACTTTCTTTGATTAATTCAAGTACTTTATTTGACATGTGCATTACGCTCCAGTTGAATTTGTTCGCACCTGTTCGGTGCTTTTCCAGTTGGCAGTTTATTAACTTGGTTTACTTTAAAGCAAATCCCATACCAACTTTCAATCCTTTATCTAAAACATTGATATTCTTAGAACTCAGACGCTTTTAGAACTTTGAACTTGCCCATATTATACTGAGCAAATTTGAAAATGCACTATTTAGAAACATCTGATTAAATAATTCGTTTCCATTTAAAATATACGCACCATTCTAAGACAAAAATATTTCAGCCCATTATTAATGCATCAAAATGGCGCATTTAAGATTATTTTCCCAACTGCTGATCAATAGTTTGGCTAATGATCTCAGCGGTCGCCATTGAAAGCGTCCAGCCCAAATGACCATGCCCTGTATTATAAAAAACACGAGGATGTTTGCCCTGCTCAACACGCGGCATCAGATTCGGTGTCATTGGACGTAACCCACTCCACGGCACACTATTGCAAGCATTGAGGTGGAAGTTTGTCCGCACCCATTGCAGTAGTGGGAAAATACGATCCGCACGAATGTCACGGTTATAGCCATTAAACTCTGCTGTACCTGCAACACGGAAACGATTTTCACCCAAGCGACTGGTCACGATTTTGGCACTTTCATCGAGTAAGCTGACCCACGGTGCATTTTCTTTATTCGGCTCAGCTTCGAGATTAACCGTGATTGAATAGCCCTTAACTGGATAAATATTCACTCGATCGCCAAGCTTATCAGCCAGTTGATAACTATTCACACCACCACAGATCAGCACCGCATCAGCTTCAATCGTGTGTGCTTCGAATTGCTCCAATGATTCTTCACTCGGTTGAATCATCAAAGTCACACCACCATCTTGGAGAGTAGATCCTTTGAGCTTGACATCGGTCACATCTGTACCAACTCGGAACTCGACACCCAACTTCTCAGCAGCTTGTGCTAAGCCATTGGTAAACTTGTGAATATCACCAGTCGCATCGTCAGGTGTGTAAAAACCGCCGACATATTCACCTTTCAAAGCAGGCTCGATTTGTTTAATTTCTTCAGGGCTAACCGCATAGCGTTCTAAGCCACCTTTACGCAGTAATTCATTGACTTTCTTAGCAGTTTGGAAATCTGCGTCATTATGGAAAAAGTGCAGAATGCCTTTCTTTTCCAAATCAAAATCAATGCCCTCTTGCTCCGCCACATCGAACAGACGATAGCGTGCATCGAGTGCTAACTTCACCGTTTGAATGGTATTGGTTTCATAGTCTTTGATATGTGATACGAATTGATACAGCCAACTGTATTTGTGCATAGAAAATGATGGATTGAGCAACAATGGTGCGTCAGGCTTGCCCATCCATTTCATGCCTTTACGAATGGTTGCGACTTGGTTCCACACTTCGGCATTACATGCGGAAAGCTGTCCACCATTGGCAAACGAAGTTTCCATTGCAGGTTTGAGATGACGTTCGATGACGGTCACTTGATGACCAAGTTTGGCGAGTGCATACGCAGAGGTTACCCCTGTAATGCCCGCACCGATGATACAAATTTTTGACATGGCTCCCCCATACCTATTTGATATAGTCGAAGAAATTAAGTTCTGATACAAGGCAACCAAGTGAAGATGTATAAATAATACTTCGAGCGAGGTTAACGCTGTAACAGGATTTAAGTTCTCTGACTATAGGTTATGCGTTCGCCTCATCTGTCATTTGTACCTGAGAGTTTCGATTCGCTTTATTTTTCTAACACATTCAAAAGCATAAGAAAAATAAAACCAACCATCCCCTTCGGTGAGCAGTTAAACACATTCATCAATTGATGAAGTATATTGAATCTGCTTCTCTCCAGATTGTAAGTGATCATCACGGTCCTTTTGCCTGAGAGTTTCCGAGGCTGTTGCTCCTTCGGCGTGCATTGATATACAACCTAAATATTAATCAGAAATTTTGTTAAGAAATTCCTCAAAAATATCCATGTTGCATTGCACTCTCCCGCAATGATCATTTCAGCTTACTTTAACTGATTTTCATTAAAAGCGGTGCATAAAATATGCCACGAGTTTCGTTTTACAACTTAACCATCTAAATTTTAATCATAAAAAAAAGCAGAACTATTAATTCCGCTTTTTCATCCACATCAAACCCAACTCTAAAAAATTGAATCAAAAAGCCTCAGGCACAGCGCTTAAAAATTCTTGCCGTGCTTGTTGATTATCTTTCATCTCGCCCAAATACGACACAGTGCGTGTAGTGGAATGTTGTTTGCCGACACCACGCATCACCATACACATATGCGCCGAATCAATCATCACTGCAACGCCACGTGCGCCTGTTGCTTCTTGAATCGCTTCGGCAATTTGCTTGGTCAGATTCTCTTGAATCTGTAAGCGGCGCGCAAACATCTCGGTAATCCGTGCAAATTTCGACAAGCCTAAAACCTGCCCTTCAGGTAAATAGGCAATATGCACACGCCCATAAAATGGCAATAAATGATGCTCACACAGTGAATAAAATTCGATATTTTTCACCAACACCATTTCACGGTTATCCGCAGGGAATACCGCATTATTGACCACTTCTTCGAGCTTTTGTTGATAACCTGAGGTTAAAAATGAGAATGCTTTTGCCGCACGCATCGGCGTATCTTGAAGCCCTGGACGTGCCAAATCTTCACCAATTTCCGTTAAAATTTTTGCGTAGTATTGTTGCATACTCATGGGCTTACACTAGGTTCGTCAAACAAGGTGCGCATTGTAGCAGAAAGCCATGCACAAATCAGTGTGCTATAAAATATTCGTGATGAATTTCTATAGGCTATAAACATTTTGAAAACTAGCTCAAAATCAACTCGACCTACAATGTACAATCGACTATTTCTGTGCATCGTATTTTGGGTTTTTCTCTGCACGTTTTAACAGCACCAAAACAGCACCTGTACCGCCTTGATTCTCTGGCGCACTAACAAACGCCAAGACGTCACGATGTTGACGAAGCCAGCCATTGACACAAGTTTTCAGTACGCCATCTTTGCCTTTGCCATGCACGATTTTTACCACATTTTGGTTATTTTCTTTGGCAATGTGCAGTAGCTCAAGCACAGCGCTACGAGCTTGCTCAATAGTACAACCATGCAAATCGACCGCTTCAAACCAACGCATTTTTCCTGCTTTTAAATCTTCAAAAACACGATGTTGCAAGGTCGCAATGCGATAACTGAGAAAGGCTTGATTCGCTACAGGATTCAGCAAAGCCTGCATATCAGAAAGTGCTTCACCTTCTGCGACCTCGCTACCTTCTGCTGCCATGCGTTTTGCCAAAGTTTGCGCATCGACTTTCTTTTGTTTAGTTGTGCTTTCGGTCTGTGCAAGATTATGCGATTTAATTTTTTCCACGCCTTGCATGGCTTTGGAAAAAAGCTGTGAGTCGTCTTCAATTGGCTTAATCTCTGCCGCACTACTTTTTTGTGTTGTGCTTTTTTGTCCACCGCTTTTGATCGAGACGTCAATATCTGTGCGATCATCGCCTGTTTGAATTTTCTTTTTAAACTGCTTGAGTAAATCAAGTTGGCTTTTTGAAAGTGAAGTATCGTGTTTACTCATAATTTTTAAACCAAAATTACACTACAAAATTGAATGAATATCACGTTGCTAATGGACTCATGAGGAGTTTACGCCACATCAAAATGACGAATCCGCCACGCACGGTGGATTTTTTGATTGCGTTTAAAGTCTGGGCCAATCGTCCACTGGGTGATTTCTTGCACATCAAACATCGCTTCAATCTCCTCATCCATCTCAAAACCACGATAGTTATTGGAGAAATATAAAACGCCCTCATTGCTGAGGCGATTCATCGCACGTTTGATCAAAGACAAATGATCACGTTGTACATCGAATGTGCCGTAGAATTTTTTCGAATTGGAGAATGTCGGCGGATCAATAAAGATCAAATCGTATTGCTCATGCCCTTCTTTCAGCCATTCAAAACAATCACTGGCGAAGAATTGATGCTGTTCATCAGGGTGATCAACCGTCAAGCCATTCAGTACGAAGTTTTCTTTCGCCCAGTTCAGATAAGTATTTGATAGATCGACACTGGTGGTACTCGCCGCACCTGCAAGCGCAGCATGCACACTTGCAGTTGAAGTGTAGCTATACAAGTTTAAGAAATGCTTATTTCTTGCTTCTTTGGCAATCTGCAAACGAATCTGACGATGATCTAAGAACAAGCCTGTGTCCAAATAATCAGTCATATTAATTAGCAGTTTGGCATCACCTTCACGCACGATAAAACGTTTAGAAGCTTGGCTTTGCTTTTCATATTGCGCTTTACCAGACTGACGGGCACGGGTTTTGATAAAAACTTTTTCACGTGGAATCCCAGTGACCGCACGAATTGCCGCGAGTGCCAGATTAAAACGCTTTTTGGCTTTTTCAGGATCAATTTTTTTCGGTGGTGCATATTCTTGCACATGCAATAGCTCGCCGTACAAATCCACCGCCAAATTAAAATCAGGCAAATCCGCATCATATAAACGCAAGCAATGGACTTGTTCTTTCACTGCCCATTTTTTCAGGCTTTGCATATTCTTCTGTAGACGGTTGGCAAAGTCTTGTGCTTCTTCAATTTCGACTTTCTCAGCCTGCCAATTTTGCAAAAATGGTTGGCGATCGGTCGCTGCTTTGACCTGCCCCATCCGCACGTAGATCGGTAAATTACCATTCATCAAGCGTAAAGTTTCAGGCTCAGCCAATGCCAACACATCGGCTTGCTCAATATGCGCCGCAATCACCGCAGCATATTGTCCGCTAAATTGTTCCTGCAACAACATCGACAAGCCTTGATACAAGGCACGATTTGAGGCTTTATCACCAAGTCGTTCACCGTATGGTGGATTGGTCACGACAAATGCAGTTTGTTCATTTGTTAGATTAAAGTCACACCAGTCCCCAAGGACACGTTCTTCGATCTGAATCTGATCGAGTACCGATTCAAAACCTGCAGCGATGATATTTTTTCGCGTGGCTTGTACCGCATCCCAGTCCGCATCGAAAGCATAAAACTTCGGCAATGGGCGTTCCATCGCTGCGTGATGACGTTCGACCGCTTCACGCTTGATGCTTTGCCACAGTTCATGATCGTGCCCATGCCAACCATTAAAACCAAAGCGACGTACCATGCCCGGTGCACGCTCAGTCAAGATCATCAAGGCTTCAATAATAAATGTCCCCGAACCACACATCGGATCAAGAATCATGTCAGGCTTGCGCTGAGTCAGTTGTGCTTTTTGCAAAATCGCTGCGGCAAGATTTTCTTTGATCGGCGCATCGGTCATATAACGACGATAGCCACGACGGTGCAAGCTGTCGCCTGACAGATCAAGGCAGAAATGATGCGCTAACTTGCCTGCAAGCACGTAAAGCGTAATTTCAGGTTGCTTGGTATCAATGCTTGGACGGCGACCTTGGCTTTCCATAAAGCTATCCACCACACCATCTTTGACACGTAAAGTCGCAAACTGTGTATTGACCTTGATTTCACGTTCGGTATGCAAGCGAATGGCAAAGGTACTTTGCGGTGCAAAGATCAGCGACCAATCAAAGTTGACCGCTGCTTCAAACAGTTCTTCTGCGACATCACGATCATCATAATTTTGTTCAATCTCTTGCGAGAAAATCGGCAACAACACACGTGAGGCAAGGCGTGACCACATGCAAATACGATATGCGGTTTCAAGCTGACCTTGAATAATCAATCGCCCTGCTTTGCGATCGACCACCTCTGCACCTAGCGCAGTAATTTCTTCCTGCAATAGGTTTTCCAAACCATCGGCACAGGTGACCCAATATCGACTCGACGCTTGCTGTTTACTCATCAAATTTCTGCACAATCAAAATGTATAGTTAAAACTTGGCATAGTGTAGCCTATTTTGCTGTGCAACATGTGCAAGACTGTCATGACGATGACAGATTTTTTAGACAAACTCTTGTAGCCTACGATGGTTTCATTTCGATGCTGTATTGCATGACTTTAATGGCATGACTTTAATGGCATGACTCTAATCGCATGATTTTTATTGCACGATACTAGTTACATGGTTTTTATTGCATAATTCTAATTACATGATTTTTATTACATGACTTTATTTGTATAGTTTTAACCGCTTGCTTTAAACCGCTTGTAAAGCAGGTAAATTACGCTACACTCAAAATCAATCGCTTAGAATATTCAAGGATGAATAATAATGGACTCCGCACTCGTTACCGTATTTTTACCGATTGCACTCGGTATTGTCATGGCAGGTCTAGGTTTAGAGCTCACGCCACAAGACTTTAGCCGAGTCAGAAAGCACCCAAAAGCCGTGTTTGTTGCCTTATTTTGCCAACTGGTGTTATTGGTTGGTGTCGCTTTTGCCTTGTGTAAACTTTTTGCCCTTTCACCATTACTCGCAGTCGGTTTGATGCTACTTGCAGCTTCTCCAGGTGGTGCTACTGCCAATTTGCTGAGCTATCTATTTAAAGGTGATATTGCTTTAAATATTACCTTGACGGCAATCAATTCGATCTTAGCCGCCGTCACTTTACCGATCGTGGTGAACTTTGCCATCAATCACTTTATGCAAGGTGATCAACAGATCGGTCTACAGTTTGCCAAAGTCGTGCAAGTCTTTGTGATCATTATCGTGCCTGTATTGATCGGGATGTTAATTCGTCATTACTCGCCAAGCACAGCGGATAAGCTCAATAAACCTACTCGCATTTTTGCCGTGGTTTTCCTCGTGATTATTATTCTTGGTGCGATCATGAGCGAGCGTGAAAACCTCGTAAACTATATTGGCGAAGTCGGTGTAGCAACCGCATTATTCTGCGCAATAAGCCTAAGCATTGGCTATTTCGTTCCGAGAATGTTTGGTATCAGCGCACGCCAAGCACGTGCTTCGGCGTTTGAGATCGGTATTCATAATGGCACTCTGGCGATTACCATTGCCATTACCATCATGGCAAGTACCACCATTGCCATGCCTGCGGCGGTGTATTCGATCTTTATGTATTTTTTTGCGGTGGCATTTGGTTTTCTACTCAATCGCATTGCGCCACTACCTGAAGATGCAACAGCTGAGAGTCTCAATCATTAATTCTCGCTAAAAATTCAACCAATCAAAGCGCATCAACAGCCACTGTTGATGCGCTTTACTTTATTAAGACCCTTATTTTTTTGTGGGAATTTTCCCAGTGCCCAATCTTTTATTGTGCTTATCGGCTACAATACATCGCAACAATAGAATTTTTTGGTGACATCTTTTGAACTGGTTGCAAATCCATATCACAGTACAACAATCTCAAGTCGAAATCTGCGAATCACTACTATTATCTTTAGGTGCAGTGAGCGTGACTTTAGACGATGCGGAAGATCAAGCTTTGCTTGAACCGCTGCCGGGTGAAACACCGCTTTGGGATAATGTCATTGTGACTGGTATTTTTCAGCAAGATGAAGAGCAACCTTTAGATGCAGATGCATTATCGCAGTTTATTTCTACGCAGATCGAGCATACTGCAATCCGCTCAGAAGTCATCGAAGATCAAGCATGGGAACGTGCTTGGATGGATTATTATGAGCCGATCCAAGTCGCAGACAATCTTTGGATCGTCCCTGAATGGCTTGAAGCACCCAATCCCGAAGTGACCAATATCAAACTTGATCCAGGGCTTGCTTTTGGTACGGGTAACCATGCCAGTACTTTCCTATGCCTACAATGGCTTGCAGGACTGGATCTAAAAGACAAAGTAGTGATCGACTATGGCTGTGGCTCTGGGATTCTAGGTGTTGCTGCACTATTACTCGGTGCGAAGTATGTCTATGCAACTGATATTGACCCTCAAGCCGTCCTTGCAACCAAGCAAAATGCTGAATTGAATGGTGTGGCAGATCGACTTTGGGTCGGATTACCTGAAGATTTTGAAGCCCATTATCAAGACAAAACAGAAATCTTGGTGGCAAATATCTTAGCCAAGCCACTGATGATGCTGGTTGAAACTTTCTATAATCTGACTGTGCCGAATGCACAGATTGCACTTGCAGGATTGATTGAAGAACAGATCGAAGATGTCAAAGCTGCTTACGCACCGTATTTTGAAATCACTGGGCAACAGATGCGTGAAGAAAACTGGTGTCGCCTTTCAGGACATCGAAAGGCTTAACCAACTCGATGTTGAGCTAAAATTGGATTGAGAATCAATGCGCTACTATAGCCAATGTCCAAGCTGTCAAAGCACCTATGAACTCACCCTGATGCAACTTAACATTGCTCAGGGAAAAGTGCGCTGTGCCGAATGCAATGCGACATTTGATGCTTTTGCGCATTTTATTCTTGATCCTGACTATCTACCCAATACCAATGCGCAAAACTTCATTCACTACTCCCTACAGCATAGTACCAAAGACATCCAAACCAACCCATTTGATTTGACGGCGCATGCCTCAAAGAATGCAGGCATCATTGATCATGTAATGGGAATAATGAATAGTAGTGTAGAGGGCTCACGGTTAAACCTATATACCTATCTCAACCACCTCGACACCATGAGTCCAAATCAGTTTGATTTAAATAAAGCAGTAACAATCGCAACGCCCAACATCAATCCAAAGAAAAACGATGTTCGATATGTCCGTAAGGTGAAAATGACAGATACTCAGCGCAATTATTATGTGACTTGGGGGATTCTGAATTTTTTACTGGTGCTTTTACTGATTTTTCAAATTTTCTTCTTTCACTACATCTAATCAGTCATATCTTTCGATCTTTTGTCTAAAATACAAATTTAATTTGGCTTTATTTACAAAAAATGGCTTTGCATATTTTTTAAACAATTTAGGAAAAACAAAAAGTTGAGGAATATACGCTGAAACTTTCCAAATATACAGCAAAATAATTACGAAAAAATGAACTTTATTTGCTCACTTTGGGCTAGAAAATGCTATGATATGTGCAATTGAAGTTTTAACTTGTCTCCTTTGCTGGTTCTAGCAGTTTGAAAACTATTCCCTTTTGATTGCCAATTTTGGTTGGTGTAGGGTTTTGTTTTTCGTTGTTTTTGACATGTATATTTTTCATACAGTCAAACACGCTTGAGTTGCACCGCAAAATGAATTGTTTGTGCTTCATTTCGGATGAAGCTGTGACTGTTTAAACGATCATTATTTTGATGGTCTTGAATGGGTCACTAGATGCTTAACATATTAACCCACCGCTAAGATAATGTTGATGAACTACATTAATTATCTAGTGGTCAAAATTTTCGGATTTATCGCATGAATAGTAAGTCTCCTATTTTTACTGCACAATCTGACGTTGCGCTACGTATTCACGTAGACCGTGCAGTTCGCCACTATTTCGCTCAATTGCAAGGTGAACAGCCAGCGCAAGTTTACGATATGGTTTTGGCTGAAATGGAGAAACCATTATTATCAGTCGTTCTTGAATATACTCGTGGCAACCAAACACGTGCTGCTGAGATTCTAGGACTTAACCGTGGTACTTTGCGTAAAAAGTTAAAAGCGCACGGACTAATGGCTGAATAGTTGAATAAATGATAAGATGCCTGCCAACGAGCGGGCATTTTTATGCCCAATTTTTAGAGATTTCCCCTTTTCACTTTTGATTTTAAACATACCGCTATGACTGTTTCTCGTGCTTTAATTTCCGTTTCTGATAAGACTGGTATCGTTGAGTTTGCGCAATCGCTTGCAAGCTTAAATATTGAAATTCTATCGACTGGTGGCACTTATAAGCTACTTAAAGACAACCAAGTTCCTGTGATCGAAGTGTCTGAGCACACTGGCTTCCCAGAAATGATGGATGGTCGTGTCAAAACCCTACATCCAAAGATTCATGGAGGGATTTTGGCGCGTCGTGGGCTAGATGAAGCTGTCATGGCAGAGCACAATATTGATGCGATCGACTTAGTGATTGTCAATCTTTATCCATTTGCAGCAACCGTTGCTAAGCCAAATTGCTCACTTGCAGATGCGATTGAAAACATCGACATCGGTGGTCCAACTATGGTACGTGCAGCAGCGAAAAACCACGCATCAGTAGGCATCATCGTCAATGCGTCAGACTACGATACCGTAGTGACTGAGTTAAAAGCAGATGGTACGCTTTCACATGCGACGCGTTTTGATTTGGCAGTAAAAGCCTTTGAGCATACCGCACAATATGACGGCATGATTGCGCAATATCTCGGCGCACGTGTTGGCAAACCAGAAGGTGAAGCGGATCAGTTTGCACGTACTTTCAACGTGCAAATGAACAAATCACAAGATTTGCGTTATGGGGAAAACCCACATCAATCAGCAGCGTTCTATGTGGAAAGCACTGCGACTGAGGCATCTGTATCGACGGCAACGCAATTACAAGGTAAAGAACTGTCTTATAACAATATCGCTGATACTGATGCTGCACTGGAATGTGTCAAAACTTTTGCCAAGCCTGCTTGTGTGATCGTAAAACATGCTAATCCATGTGGCGTAGCAGTGTCTTTAGACGGTATTCAAACTGCTTATGATCTTGCTTATGCAACCGATCCTGAGTCTGCATTTGGTGGCATTATCGCTTTTAACCGTGAGTTAGACGTGGCAACTGCGCAAGCAATTGTTGATCGTCAGTTTGTCGAGGTGATCATTGCGCCAAGTATTGCCGATGGCGTACTTGAAGTCACTGGCGCTAAGAAAAATGTACGTGTTTTGACTTGTGGCGAACTACCTGCAATTGATGCACGTGCACCGCAGTTCGACTTCAAACGTGTCAACGGTGGACTTTTGGTACAAGATCAAGACTTAGGCATGATCAAAGCCTCTGATCTCAAAGTCGTCACAGAACGTGCACCAACCGAGCAAGAAATTGACGATCTTATTTTTGCTTGGAAAGTGGCGAAGTATGTCAAATCAAATGCGATTGTCTATGCGAAAAATCGTCAAACCATCGGTGTTGGCGCTGGTCAAATGAGCCGTGTCAACTCCGCTCGTATCGCAGCGATCAAAGCAGAACATGCAGGGCTTGTCGTTGAAGGTGCGGTGATGGCATCAGATGCGTTCTTCCCATTCCGTGATGGTATTGATAATGCAGCCAAAGCGGGTATCAAATGTATTATCCAACCGGGTGGTTCAATGCGTGATGAAGAAACCATCGCTGCAGCCAATGAACACGGTATTGCCATGGTATTTACAGGCATGCGCCACTTCCGTCACTGATTTTTAAAATCCCTTTGTACAGTTCAACACCTCATTTTAGGCTAGTACACAGGGATTTTTTCATTCATAATTTTTGATGAAATTTTTGCATCACAGCATTTTGATAAATTCGATTTCATTGCGAGATGAAAAGGGAAAATAATTGATGAATATTTTAGTTTTGGGTAGTGGTGGTCGTGAGCATGCCTTGTCTTGGAAAATTGCCCAAGATACCAAAGTCCGCACGGTCTTTGTAGCGCCAGGTAATGCAGGCACCGCCAATGAAGACAAATGTCAAAATGTACAACTCGACATTTTGGACAATGTTGCCATCGTCGAGTTTGCCAAAAATAACCAAATCGACCTCATCATCGTTGGACCAGAAGCACCGCTGGTCAATGGCGTGGTCGATGCTGCCCGTCTTGCAGGCTTAAAAATCTGGGGACCAACCCAGTACGCCGCACAGCTCGAAGGTTCAAAAGCATTTGCCAAAGACTTTTTGAAAAAGCACAACATTCCAACGGCTTTTTATGAGGTGTTTACCGAGATTGCACCTGCCAAAGCCTATGTCGAACAACATGGAGCGCCGATCGTCATCAAAGCCGATGGACTTGCTGCAGGTAAAGGCGTGATCGTTGCAATGACCAATGACGAAGCCTTTGCAGCGATTGATGACATGCTTGCAGGTAATAAATTTGGCAATGCAGGTAGCCGTGTGGTGATTGAGCAATTCTTAGAGGGCGAAGAAGCCTCGTTTATCTGCATGATCGATGGCAACAACATCTTGCCAATGGCAACTTCGCAAGATCACAAACGTATCTTTGAAGGTGATCAAGGTCCGAACACTGGCGGGATGGGTGCTTACTCCCCTGCACCTGTGGTGACTGATGAAGTGTTCCAACGTGCTATGGATCAAATCATGCGTCCAACCGTAGATGGCATGAAAAAAGACGGGCATGACTACACTGGATTCCTCTATGCAGGTTTGATGATTGATAGTGACGGTCAACCTCGTGTGATCGAATTTAACTGTCGTTTTGGTGATCCTGAAACTCAGCCGATCATGATGCGTTTGCAATCTTCACTGGTCGATTTGGTCGAAGCAGGTATCGCAGGTAATCTACCTAGTGAAGCGCAGTGGGATGAACGCAAGTCAATCGGTGTGGTCTTAGCTGCCGAAGGCTATCCTGAAAGTGTGCGTAAAGGCGATGTGATTTCTGGTCTGGGGCAATCTCCAGAAGACACCAAAATATTCCATGCAGGTACAGCACTCACTGAAGATGGTCATGTGATCACATCGGGTGGTCGTGTGCTGTGCGTGACTGCACTTGGTGAGAGCGTCCTTGAAGCACAGATCAATGCTTTAGAAGTGTGTGGTCAAGTGACTTTCACTGGCATGCAATATCGTAGTGATATTGGTTACCGTGCCATTGCACGTGAGAAAAACAGCTAAACTTTTGGCTTAACTTTCTTTTAGCTTTGCTTCGATCTTATTGTTGATTTGTTCATTGCTCTAAAATAGCGATTTCAAAATCAAAAATAACCCGTAAATTCTAAAATTTACGGGTTATTGTTTTAAATATAGAAAAAATCAAAATATATTAAAAGCGAAGCCTTCCGACTTTTATCGACTATTTCACTTGTTCTGCTTCTACAGTTAAATCATGTACATAGGCATATTTCGACTGATCTGCCGCAGGATTGGTGCGAGTAAAGCGTTTTACACGGATAATATTTCGAATGCCTTGTTGATGTTGATAACCTTCAATTTGGCTATAAAAATTTGACCACTCACCGACTGCAACTTTTTTACCGTCATCATATTTGATTTCACGAACTTGCAAACATTGCATCGGCGCAACACCTACGCATGATTTGGTTTCAGCCGCAATTTCTAAAAATTGGATCTCAGCCTCACCTTGATATTTCATTTCTGCAGTTGGCTCACCTGTAAAACGAAGTTTTTGACCGTCAGCCGTCGTTAAAATCAAAACTGGTTGATTCAAATTTGCCAAGTCCAACTCGTATGGCACATCACGATTGGCAAATAACTTTCCTGCCATTTGCTCTTGCTTCATGATAGATGGCTCACAAGCTTTCATCGTGCTCATGACATTGCCAGCTTTGATCACTTGATCATCGACTTGTACATCTGCACCCATACCATTACAGCCTGCATCTATACCGATGCGTCCATCTTGAAAATTCAGAATGATTGGTTTTGGCATATTGGTCGCTTGATGCGTCCACACGTAGGATTGCAACATTTGTGCTTTGATCTGCATCAATTGCGCTCCTTGCACTGATGAGTTGTTATTATTCGTTTCGGTCGCTGTTTGCGATGTAGACTGACATGCAGTTAATGCTGTTGCTAATGACAATCCCAACGCAGAAAAAATTAAACGCTGTTTCATGTCGAATTTCCCTCAAAATTTTATTGGCACTAGCATAGCGAAAAATTAAGGACAGACTTGCAAGGATTGTTTAAAAGCTGAAACATTATGTAATCTTTACATAAACTGCCCTTGCTAACACGACATCAAATGATGGCTTAAAAACTTATCCGCTAAACGAGTGGAAATAGTCGAAGAAACTTATTCTGATACAAGTTTCTGATACAAGGCAACCGAACCAAGGTGTACACATCGTACTTCAAGTGAGATTAACGCAGTAGCAGATTCAAGTTGGTTTACTATACTCAGTCAAACCGATAAATATCCATACCTAATGCTCCCATACTAAAACTGGAATGCACCAAACTCATCCTCGACCCTGTTCCCATCGCAAAAAATAAAGGTGCAAAATGCTCAATCGTTGGATGATTTCGGCGTAGATGCGGTAAATTTTTCCAATCCAAAACTGATTCGTAGTCACCTGATTGCAAATGTTGCGCTACGGTATTGCGAAATTCACTCGCCCATTCAGGCACATCGGCATCATCTGACCAACTCAGTTCTGCAAGATTGTGCGTAATACTGCCTGAGCCTATGAGTAACACTTGACGCTCACGAAGCACTGCCAAAGCCTGCCCCATGTCATAGAGCTGTTTCGCCGTATAAAAACGTGGTAATGACAATTGAATGACAGGAATATCTGCCTCAGGATACATATGCAACAAAGGCATCCATACGCCATGATCACGTGGACGCATCGCATTGGCATGTGCATCAAAGCCAGCCTGTTGTAGTAGTGAAATGATTTCTTCGGCAAGCACTGGTTCACCAGCGGCAGGATATTGGATTTTATACAACTCTTCAGGAAAGCCACGAAAATCATGCCACGTCTTTGGACGCACTGCTGTGCTGACTTCGAGTGCATCATCTTCCCAATGTGCAGAAAGCACCACGATCGCTTCAGGCTTTGGTAGATTGAAACGAATCCGCTCAAGTGCAGGACCGACCTGTCCCGCTTCAATGGCGAGCATCGGCGAACCATGTGAAATAAACAAGCCGGGCAAAGTGTTCATGATGATTCCTAAATAATTGAGTGATCAATACAATGCAATTTCATACAATGTCGCAAGGATGTAGTACAGATGTAGCAAACATACTAAGATCATTATTATGCAATTTTAAAATATCGTATAGGCTGATTATCTTGTCACAGCGTTGCAATTTTAAAACGGCTTTAAATTCTCAAAGACTTCTGCACCTTAAACCGTAAATCACCGATCTATGATATGACGGATCGGTTTATAACTACGACGATGTTGTGCTAAGACGCCATGCGCTTCAATCGCTTCTAAATGCGCTTTGGTTGGATAACCATTATGTTTTGCAAAACCATAAGCAGGATATTCCGCATCAAGCGCCTGCATCTGACGATCTCGAGCAACTTTTGCCAAGATACTGGCTGCACTAATCTCTTGATGCAAAGCATCTCCACCAACCACAGCTTCACAAGGCAAGCTTAAATCAGGACAACGGTTGCCATCTATACGTACCAAATCCGCTTGTACCTTTAGCCCTGCAACTGCACGTTGCATTGCAAGCATCGTCGCTTGCAAAATATTGATCTCATCAATCTCTTCATGGCTCGCTTCAGCGATCGACCATGCCAATGCCTTTTGCTGAATTTCTTTAAAGAGCTTCTCACGTTTTTTTGCAGTGAGTTTTTTGGAATCATTCAATCCCTCAATCGGCTGATTCGAATCTAAAATCACAGCAGCAGCGACCACAGAACCAATCAAAGGTCCACGCCCTGCTTCGTCTACCCCTGCGATTAATTGAACTTGTGTCATGTTTTTCTCTTACAGCTTAAATTTGAAATGAAATGATTGGCATAAAAAAAGCGAAATCCATCATCAATGATCATTTCGCTTTTTTAATAATTGGTCGATTTAAGATATTACTTCTTCACGAACTCTGAATAACACGCCGTCAAGGTTTTTGCGACCGTATTGGCAACGATCTGCGCACGTGCATTTTGGTCTATTGCAGCAGTCGCCAAATCTACAGCCGTCACGTTTTGCGGTGCTTTTTCACTGACACAACCACAGATTTTATTTTCCATCGCTGTTTGCTGTTCTGCTGTCATGGTCAAAGCGATTGCACGCCAAGCGTTGTTGCTATTCAGTTCGGTACGGCATTGATTATCTACCGCTGCCTTAAAGATATTTGTACCAATCGTCACTGCTGATCCCGCAGTCGATGTATTTCCTGAAGTTGAAGTGCCAGTCGTTGTCGTACAAGCCACTAAGCTCATTGATAATGCTGCAACTGCAATGAAAGCCTTTTTCATCACTATTTCCTTAATTTGTCATGAAATTTTTAAAAACGATTTCAAAATGTTTTTGCGCTAGCAATTATGCCGACTTTTTCGTCATGGCATTTTTACGAATTGTAATCATCACCAATTGTACTGCCGCAGGCGTCACACCCGGAATACGACCCGCTTGAGCTAAGGTTTCAGGACGTACCGTATTGAGCTTTTGCGTGATCTCACGAGATAGACCCGACACGATATCATAATCAAAATCACTTGGGATTTGCGTTTCTTCCAAGCGTTTCATCTGCGCCACATCTTCATGCTGACGATTGATATAACCTTGATATTTCACGGCAATTTCGATCTGATCACCGACTTGTGCAGATACTTCTGAATCTGTAAGCTCGGCAATTTGGGCAAAATTAATATTTGGACGTTTCAGCAAGTCAATCGCAGAGCATTCTTTGGACAAATCTGCACCCGTCATTTCGACAAACTTTTTACCCATTGGGTTATTTGGCGCAGCCCATAAATGTTGTAAACGTGCTGTTTCACTTTCTACGGCTTCCATTTTTTCACAGTAGGCATTCCAACGTGCATCATCGACTAAGCCGAGCTCACGACCAATCTTCGTCAGGCGTTGATCGGCATTATCTTCACGGAGCATCAGACGATATTCGGCACGTGAAGTAAACATACGGTACGGTTCTTTTGTACCGAGTGTGATCAAATCATCGACCAATACGCCGATATAGGCCTCGTCACGTTTTGGCGTCCATTGTTCTTGATCCCAAGCACGACGTGCGGCGTTTAAACCTGCAAGTAAACCTTGTGCCCCCGCCTCTTCATAACCTGTGGTGCCGTTGATCTGACCAGCAAAATACAGATTATTAATGGCTTTAGTTTCTAAGGTGAATTTTAAGGCTTGTGGATTGAAATAATCATATTCGATGGCATAACCGGGACGCAGAATATGCGCATTTTCCATACCTTTGATCGAACGTACCAGTTCAAACTGCACATCAAAAGGCAATGAGGTCGAAATCCCATTCGGATACAGCTCATGCGTATCCAAGCCTTCAGGCTCGATAAAGACTTGATGTGAATCTTTATCGGCAAAACGATGAATCTTATCTTCAATCGACGGACAATAGCGAGGCCCAACCCCTTCAATCACCCCTGTGTACATCGGCGAGCGGTCTAACCCAGTGCGAATAATGTCATGGGTTTTTTCATTGGTATGGGTAATATAACAGTTGACCTGTTTAGGGTGCATCGACACATCGCCCATGAATGACATGGTCGGCGAAGGGAAATCACCCGGCTGTGCCGTCATCACTGAGAAATCGACTGAGCGTGCATCAATACGTGGCGGTGTACCTGTTTTTAAACGTCCGACTGGCAGATTTAATTCACGTAAACGATCAGCCAGCGCAATCGACGGTGGATCACCCGCTCGACCACCGCTAGATTTTTCCATGCCGATATGGATTATTCCGCCTAAGAATGTGCCTGTGGTGAGTACCACGGTTTTACATTCAAAGCGCACGCCCATCTGCGTGACTACGCCTTTGACGGTATCACCTTCTACGATGATATCGTCAGCGGCTTGTTGAAAGATATCGAGATTGGCTTGATTTTCTAAGGTGTAGCGAATTGCGGCTTTATAGCGCACACGATCGGCTTGGGCACGTGTGGCACGTACAGCAGCACCCTTACGAGAGTTTAAGATACGGAATTGAATCCCGCCCTTATCCGCCGCCAACGCCATTGCACCGCCTAGCGCATCGATCTCACGGACAAGATGTGACTTGCCAATACCACCGATGGCAGGATTACAGCTCATCTGCCCCAAAGTTTCGATATTGTGCGTCAGCAACAAAGTCTGTCGCCCCATACGTGCCGCAGCAAGCGCCGCTTCAGTACCTGCGTGACCGCCACCGATAACAATGACATCGTAAACTTTAGGATAGTGCATGGCTAGAACATACCAAGAAAATAGGACGCAATATTATAACAAAAAAACCGAAGCAAAAAAATGCACAACCAACGTCTACTTTTCCCATCATTTTTGTGCGTTTCCTCACGAGCACATTACATATTTTGACAAACTGTTGCACGAAGCCTTAAAAAAACCAATTAACAATGAAATGCTTAGCAGTAATATGGATGTAGCAATCATCATTTGAAGTGATTTGGCAGTTTCACTGCATTAAAAAGAGGAAATAAACAATGAACAATTTAATCAAAGCATTATCTGTATCAGCTTTATGTATGTCTGCTTTCGGCATCGTCCATGCAGCAGATGCGCACGAGAAAAAACAAATTTCTGTCTGCAAGAGCAAATCTGAAGGCACACCTGTGACTTATGCTTACAAAGGTGTGATTTATAATGGTACATGTCAGCCTGCAGATGATGGTAAATTGAAATTTCAACCACCAATGCCACCTGCGAACGCACCAGCACCAGTGAGCACGCCATTACAAATGCAGGAAAATCAGTCTGCACCGCAGCCAATCTCTGCACCACCGATGCAACCCGCTCAGCCAATGATGCAATCTGCACCACCTGCGATGAACACTCAGCCAGCAGTCGCACCACAGGCTATGCCTGCGGATATGGAGCAACCTGATGCGGAAGCGGTTGAAGATCTTGATGCACCAAACATTGAGTATTAAAGCCTCGAATCATAATATAGCTTAAAGTTAAAGTTTATGATGCGTTGAAAAGTTGATGATTTAACTTCTTCAATCTGATGAACTGATTAAAAAGCACAGTAAAGCTTACTGTGCTTTTTTTATTTTAAAATCTAAGTTGAAGGCAAATAAAGTAATTATTTTACAAGCTTTGATTTTGAAAATTTCCCAACTATTATTCAAACCACAACAATGTAAAACAGCTATACCCTCTAAGTACAATTGGTTAGAATACGCCTGTAACTTTAGTCTGATTCCTCATGCCGAAATCCAAACACCCCACGCAAATCAAGAACATCCAACTTGAGAAGAAGATTTTTCGCCATCGCATCTTTTTTGCTGTGGCGGTTGTGGCGTTCTTTTTTTTGGTATTAATGGCACGTTATGGCTATTTGCAATTACAACAGCATGAGCATTTTCAAACTGAATCCGACAATAATCGTATTCGACTACAAGCCCTCCCGCCCGCTCGTGGCTTCATTTACGATCGCAATGGCATTTTGCTGGCGGATAATTATCCCGTATTTTCTGCGGTGATCAGCCGTGCTGATATCGAAGATGTTGATGCAACAATCCGTCGCCTCACCCCAGTGTTGAATCTTAGCCCTGAGGATATTGAACAGTTTGAAAAACGTGCCAAAACTGCACGTAAAACAGAAGTTTTAACACTGAAACTCAATCTAACCGAAACAGACATCGCTAAGTTTAGTGAATTAAAACAAGAATTTTCAGGCGTGCGGATCGAAACGCAAATGACTCGCTACTATCCGCATGGCGATCTGTTTGCGCATGTGATTGGTTATGTAGGACGGATCAATGATCGTGAGCTAAAGAGCATCGATAAAGAACTGTACGCAGGCACCAACTTGATTGGCAAAATCGGCGTAGAAAAATCCTATGAAGATTTGCTACATGGCTTACCCGGTCATGAGTCGGTCGAAGCTGATGCGCACAGCAATGTCTTGCGTCATCTCGGACGCACCGAAGCCACTCGTGGTAATGATTTATACTTATCTCTCGATTACGGCTTGCAAATGGTCGCTGCGGAGCAAATGGTTGATAAGCGTGGCGCAATCGTAGCAATGGATCCCAATACAGGGGAAATCCTGGCACTGGTGTCGAGCCCAAGCTTTAATCCGAATCTCTTTGTGACTGGGATTAGCCATACAGACTACCGAGCACTCAGTGATAATCCTGACCAACCACTGTACAACCGTGCTGTGCAAGGCGTTTACCCACCGGGCTCGACCATCAAACCGATGGCGGCGATGGGCGGTCTACATTACAAAGTCATTGATTGGGACACTCGCATCCTCGACCCTGGCTATTTCCACTTACCGGGTGATAGCCATCGTTTCCGTGACTGGAAAAAGTCAGGTCATGGCGTGGTCGATATCACCAAATCAATAGCCATCTCTTGCGACACATTCTTTTATATTCTTGCCTATCAGATGGGCATCAATAAAATGCACGACTGGATGACTCAGTTTGGTTTTGGCTCGAAAACAGGTGTCGATCTACCGAGTGAAAACTCAGGACTGTATCCTTCGCCTGAATGGAAAATGCGTACACGTGGCAAAAAATGGCTAAAAGGTGAAACCATCTCGGTCAGCATCGGACAAGGTGCATTCACTGCATCACCGCTTCAACTTGCCATGGCGACAGCAATCACCGCCAACTACGGACAGCATGTCAAACCGCACGTCCTGCGTGAAACAAAAGGCGAAAAAGTCCTCGCTATTCACAACGGAACCAATGGCAAAATCAATTTTAATGGCACTCATGAAGATTGGGAAAAAATGCATCATGCCATGCAGGAAGTGATCGAGAATGGTACAGGTCGAGGCATCAAGAGCTACAACTTTAGTATCGCAGGAAAAACTGGAACGGCGCAAGTCGTGAGTATTGCGCAAGGTAAGAGCTACAATGAAGCAGCGCTGAAAGAACGCCAACTAGATCATGGCTTATTTGTCGGTTTTGCTCCAGCGGATAATCCTGAAATCGCCGTAGCTGTGGTCTGGGAAAATGGTCGACATGGTGGTTCAGCAGCCAAGCTCGCCCGTCCACTGATGGACTATTGGCTACTAAAACGTGAAAAAGAACCAATCGTCCCTGCCAACATTCACATTAATGCAGGACTGATGACCGCAGGAATCAAACCTGGTGAACTACCGACTGATGGTGTACAGGATGATACGCAACCAGGAGATGCGCCTGAGACTAACCGCACTGATGCGGATGCAGATTAAATGAAAAATTCGACGAAAAATCAACTGCGTATCATCGGTGGCGTACACAAGCGTCGTCAGATCGCCTTTGCCAATATTGAGGGCTTACGTCCGACACCTGATCGTTTGCGTGAAACTTTATTCAACTGGTTGATGTGGGATATCGAAGGCTCAAAAGTGCTTGATCTCTGTGCTGGCTCTGGTGCATTGTCATTCGAAGCATTATCACGTGGTGCAAAGTCTGTGCATCTGATCGAGCCAAACTTAGAACAACTGAAATTTCTCAAGAAAAATCTTGTGTTACTCAATATCGAGAATGCCAAAGTCTATGCCTCTACAGCGCAACAGGCTTTAGCAAAAATCAATGAATCGTTTGACCTATTGTTTCTTGATCCGCCCTATGCCTTGAACCTTTGGGAAGAACTCTCACAACTTGTAGATGAAAAGCTGAATGAAAATGCTTTGATCTATGTAGAGGCAGATCGTCCGCTTGACAGTTTAAATCTACCAAAGACTTGGCAAAAGATTAAAAATAGTAAGGTGGGGATTATCTATGCAGGGTTGTATCAGAAAGTTGGTAAATAGGTTTCTTGCTAGGCTTAGAAGTACAATTCATTTGGAGATTAGCCTTAACAATCTTCTTTTGTTCACTGGATTTCCACGTCGCTATTGCTCCTCGCAATGACAAATTATCAAAGCTCAGCGATCAAATTACTCCTCTTGCGTCACTCGTAAGACTTCTTCTACCGTGGTCTTCCCTGCCAATACTTTTTGCAAACCATCTTGACGGATCGACTGCGCTTGCTTTCGAGCATATTGCTCAAGCTCAAACTCAGGCGCATTACCATGAATCAAACGGCGCATTTGCTCATCGACAGGTACGACCTCATAGATCGCTGTACGACCTGTGAATCCTGACTGATTACATTGGTCACAACCGACTGGATGCGGTAGTTTCAACTCGCTATCGGTACTTACACCTGAGAATAATTGGCGCTCAAACTCATCAGCTGGTGCCCAAGTCACACATTGCGAACATAGAGTACGCACCAAACGCTGTGCCACCACACCGATCAACGAACTCGACAGTAGAAATGGTTCAATCCCCATGTCTTTGAGTCGAGTGACCGCACCGATCGCTGTATTGGTATGTAGCGTAGACAATACCAAGTGACCTGTCAGTGAAGCTTGTACGGCAATTTCCGCCGTTTCTAAGTCACGAATCTCACCGACCATCACCACATCAGGGTCTTGGCGGAGCATGGCTTTCAGCGCACGTGCAAAGGTCATGTCAACCTTTGTATTCACCTGAGTTTGTCCAATCCCTTCAAGCTGATATTCGATCGGGTCTTCGGCAGTGAGGATATTTCGAGTATTGTCATTCAAGTCTGAAAGTGCTGCGTATAAAGTCGTGGTTTTCCCCGAACCTGTAGGACCAGTGACAAGGATAATGCCATGCGGACGATGCACCAAATAGCTCAGACGTTCATAGTCGCTTGGCATCAAGCCCAGATGGGTCATATTCAAACGCCCTGCTTGCTTGTCCAAAAGTCGCATCACCACACGCTCACCATGTGACGATGGCAAAGTCGATACACGCACATCGACTTCACGCCCTGCAAGACGTAGCGAGATACGACCATCTTGCGGAACACGTTTTTCTGCAATATCTAGTTTTGCCATGACTTTAATACGAGAAACCAGTAGCGGTGCAAGCTCACGCCGTGGCTGAACGATTTCACGAAGTTGTCCATCAACACGCAAACGCACGGATAGACGTTTTTCAAAGACTTCAATGTGAATATCCGACGCATTAACACGAATCGCTTCGGACAATAGCGCATTGATCAATCGAATGATTGGCGCATCATCTTCTTGATCCATCAAGTCCTCTGTTTCAGGCACTTGATCGGCAAGACTGAGCAAATCAGGATGATCTTCCAATCCTGCTGCAACTTGTTGTGATTCGCCAGTATCCCCAGCGAATGCGGCACTGAGCATTTTTTGGAAATCTTGCGTAGTGACGATCTGATGCGTCGCCGACTGACCTAAGTAACGACGAGCTTCTTGCAATGCCTCAAGCGAGGTGTCTTGGCAACGAATAATCTGCGCATGGTCGCCATCATATTTCAACAACACGCCATGACGTTTGGCAAAGCTATACGGTATTTGTATTTGTCTTAGCATCTTGCTCGTCTCAAAATTTCTATTTTTCAAAAATCATATGAATCCAAACAGCAGTTTACTTCAAGTATGATATAAGATGAAAGGCTAATCATTGTTATTGTGATCAGTTCACAGTGCGATTTTTGATGAATATAAAGAGCAATCTGAAGCTAACTTTTTTGATATGACTGAAGACGCAGAAAATACCACACCTTATCCTGAGTCAAAGACATGGTGGGGTGAATATAAATTTCAACTGAATCAATCGCATGCGTGGCGACTTGGACCGCTGTACTTTCGTCTATTTCGCCGTGAAAAAGACTGGTTGGTCGAATATCATCGTCTACACAAACATTCAGAAATGCGCAATGATTGGTTAATTTTAGAACAAGAAATTCCAATTCCCCATCCGAGCAAATTTGAACGCTTTATGTTCAACCGTAGTAAAGAACGATTCTTTTTGATGCCCCGCCTTGCCGATCGTGGTGTGGTGATCAAACCTGTTCAGCCGATCCACATTCCTGCGGGACAGCGTGCAACTTTATTTATTAGCACACCATTATGGTTGGCAGGTATTGTTGAAAATCAAAAAGCGCCGATTTTCGATTTTCCTGTATTTCAAACCAAAGACACTTGGTTCGGTATGAACTATCAAGAAGGTCAAATGTGCTACGCCACGCAAGTTGATGGCACGACCAATCTTAATGAGATGAGTATTAATCCATTTCGAGCGGTGACACCCATTCATTTTTATAATGATAGCCATCAACAGATGCGCCTTGAACGGATTAATGTCCCTGCGCCGTCATTGCCGTTATTTTATAGTGAAACGACTGGACGGCTTTGGACGTCAGAGATCAAGGTCTATCAAAGTGAGTTTGATAAACCGCCACGCATTCGCATCGAATCACGCACACCGCCAATGGCTGAGCAGGTGTCATTTATCCAGCCTGCACGATCAGACAATGCAAGCTTTATTAGTAATATGTTTGAATCGATGTTTTAACGGCTAAAATTAAGTGCACTGATTCACCCGAGCAAGAGGATTTAGGAAAATTTCGCATGGCAGAGCTGCAAATCGTCGAAGAACTCAATAATACACTGACAAGTTTCGCCGCTGGGCTGAGTTCAGATCGTTTCCAAGATATGATTTTTGCCTCGATCTTCATCGTGCTGGGCTTCTTTTTGGCTCGGCTCATTAGTAACGGCTTTACTGCAACCATTGGTAAACGACTGAATCAACACCAAAAATTGATTTGGCGACGTGGGATTTTCTATTTTATTTTTCTCTTATTCATGATCGCAAGCTTGCGTGAAGCAGGCTTTAAACTCAGTGTCTTTCTTGGTGCGGCAGGGATTTTAACGGTTGCACTAGGTTTTGCTTCACAGACCTCTGCATCGAATTTGATCAGTGGATTATTCTTGATTGGTGAAGGCTCATTCGAAGTTGGTGACACCATTCAAGTGACCATGATTCGTGGTCATACTATCGAAGGACAAGTGATTTCGATTGATTTACTTTCGGTTAAATTGTTGACGTTAGACAATATTTTTATCCGTCTTCCGAACGAGCAACTCATCAAAACGCCTGTCTTTAACTTATCCAAATTTCCTGTTCGGCGTATTCCGATCACGCTATTTATCAACTTTCATGAGGATATTGTCAAAGTCCGTCAAGTGTTGATTGATGTTGCCGATGCTTATTCTTTGGTACTGGATGAACCACGTCCACAAGTTGCAGTGACTGCATTTCGGGAATCGACCATTGAGCTGTTATTTACGGTATGGACGCAACAAGATTATTATATTCAAGTCCATGATGAGATTCAGGAACGTGTGCGTAACGGCTTCATTGATAATAATATTGAGATTCCAATCCCGAAAATGGGTTTGATTGAGCCAAGTCTAAGTGGCGATGATGCTGATGTGGTTGCTCGTAATGATCTCAATCATCCTCGTTCGACTTAGTAGATGATCGTAAAATTTAAAAAAGCACTTAAGATTGGAGTTACTCTTTCGCACATGTTTAAGTGTCACATGCCAATTCAAACCTTAATAAACAAAGCTTTTTATCCCTCAATCCCCCAACCGTTTATTGGTCGGTGGTAACGGTGAAAAATAGCCAATCACCAACATGATCAAACCACTCCCAATAAAGGAAATAATCCGAGTCAAAGTCTGACTTTGCGACAAATCATGGAAGATCAATTTAAAGATCACCAAACCGAGCACCGCAATACCGAGCATCCAGATATAGCGCCATGACTGACGACTGGCAAGCGTAGTCAGAATCAACGCAATCAACGTCCACAGAATGGTTAAACTCGCCTGCACCGTGCCATTTTGCCATGCCCCATCGAGCCAATATGGCAAACCTGCATAATGCGTGAGCACACGAAGTAATAGACTGCTCACCAATATTATCCCTGTACCAAGCAACACACTAGCAGAGGCGAACTGCCACGCACGAGACATACTCAACAAAAACGGTTTTAGGGCAAAAGTCAGTATTACAAATACAATAATACTTACCAAATCAATTGGATTGAGTAATGGGATAAATGGCAACGACCAAGCGCCATCTCTAGCAAAGCTCACAGTAACGAGCCAATACCACAGCACGGCAACCACAGCGAGATTACCCACCCACAGACTTTGCCAGTGATGCCATTTTTTTTCGAAATAACTCAGTGCAAAGGCAAATATTGGGAGCACTGCAAGCATCGCTACGTAGCTATTTTCACTCGCAAAACCACCACCCAGTATCGCCAACATCAACACAGCGACAGCGGTATAAATCAGTACCGCAGCTTTGAAGAAATGTGAATTTGAGGATTCTGACGATGTAATACTCTGTTTTTTAAAGACAGTATCACAAACTAACATCGCAAAAATGATAAGCCACAATACTGCCGAGCCCATCAAGCCGTACCATTCATAGCCTCCGTGATAGGTCATTGCAAGATAAGATTTACCTTCGAGCTCATAAACTACATTGCCAATTAATATTTCAAATGCTGTAATCGCCAAGACGATAAAAGCGCTGATTTTCCATAGAAAATGTGTTTGAGATTTGGCAAAAAAGCGATAGCCAAGATACATCACCGCCGTCCAAAGTAGCAGTGGCAGGCTTATCCACTCAAGATCAAGTCCGTAGAACTCATCCATCGCATAGAAATAATTCACTGGCGCAAGGATTAAGGACAACAATAACAGCGTCATGCCACAGATACATGCCAAAGCACTTGGATTTGAGATTTCAGTTTGATGATCCGTTTCCGCTTTAGGATGAAGCAACAAATACGTTGCAATCGCATAACTCGCCATCAACAAGCACCCTGCAAACAGCGCACTTTGATTGTTAAAGAGCACCACATACAAAGTCGCCACGCCACTCGCCAGCAGTAACGCCACACCGAAATATCGTGCATTGACGATCGCATAGCGCCAACCGAGCCACAGCATCACCAATCCATGAATTGCCCAACCGACACTACTCCAATAGGCATCAAAGGCAAACGGTAAAATCAACGCCAAAAACACAAAGCCTAAGCCATAAAAACATTGGGTTAAAATGAGTAATTGCTTAGCTTTTTGATGTAAGACATAAGCTAAGACTAAATAGACACTCGCCAAGACTGCACTGGCAATCGACAGCGCATAGCCGTCAGACGACACCAAACCTGCATATAAACTAAATGCCATAAATGGTGTGGCGAAAATCAACGAGGTATCAATATAGGGGATGTCTTTGAATTGGGTTTTGAGGGCGACAATGTGTTGGCTATAGCGAATCGAAATAAATAAATAGATCGCAAAAATCGCCCACACCCAACAGGCAATCTGAAATGCTTGTGCATCTTCAGCTTTCGTCCAAATCGCAAATCCACCCAAACCAAAGGTGATCATTAACGCTAAAGTATTGAGAATCCGCCACGGTTTAAAGTACGCAATAATCGCCAAAGCAAGGTTTAACACAAAGAAATACGCCATCAATGCAGGAATATTATTACTGCCAGTATTGAGGATAAACGGCGCAATAAAACCACTGCCCAAAGCGATAAATGCCAAAATCAACGCATTCTGTCGTATCGCAAGCCATAAGGTGATGGCGAGTATGGCGATTAATGCGACATAGGATAATGTGACGGATTGAATCACACCCAGATGGAAACTGCTAAATAACACCAAAAATAAAACGCCAAGACCCAAACCTTGCAAGCTAATCGCATAATCAAAACGACGTTGACGTAAGAAATAACCAAGCCCTGTCAGCGCAATACCACTTGCGCCAATCCCTGCCATTTTCGCAGATAAGGTCAATTGCCAATATTCACTAGCAAATCGCAATAACAACACTACGCCGATCAGCAAAATCACCACCGCAATACGCACGATACTGTTGCCACCTTTAAACCAGTTCAATGCGGCATCCCACATTGAGGTCATGGTTTTGAGTTCATCGTGCTTTGCAATGTGATTCGTTTGATTTTCTAGTGCATCATCCACTTGAATCGTTTGATTCGCTTGCGCAGAACTTGCATTCATCCATGCTGGGGTTGAATCGGTAGAAATATTTTCAAAATACTGATGATTTAAATCGCTGTGCTCTACAATGCTTTCATTTTGATATGACGGCGAAACCTGCTCAGGAAAACTATTGGATTCTGCAACGGCTTCTTTATTTTCTTCTAGGCTTGCATCTCGTTGCGCATCCGTTTGAGTCGCTGAATTTGAAACTGGAATTTGACCTTGTGATAGGCGGTCTATTTGCTGTTGAAGCTGAAAGGTACTTTGCTGTAGTTGTTTGATTTGTGCATTTTGATTTTCATAGGCATTACACGCAATGATCACACTACCAAACAGTGCCAACCACCATAAAATATCCGCATCACCACCAAAGACTAACTGCCCAAGAAAAAGAATCGCAAAAATAATCAGCAATACTCTCGCCCAAGTGGCATCAGGAAAACGAATTAGCGAAGTCATCGCTTGCTGTGTGTACAAGGCGTCGTTGCTTTTATTAGAGTGATTTGGCGTATTTGGATTCGTCATTTATTCAATATTTTCATGTTCTATTAAAAAACAATTTAGCATGTCTTTTTGTGGATGTAACTGATTTATAACAAAGTACAAAGCTTGATTTGTTATTGCGCACATCACATTGCAGTAAATCAGCTTTGAGGTACACTATAGCCAGTCTTTAAAATATCAATGGAATCACACATGCCACCTTTTGTTTTGGTTGATGGGTCTTATTTCTTATTTCGTGCTTTTCACGCCCTACCACCGTTGACCACTTCACAAGGTCTGCACACCAATGCGGTGCGTGGCGCAAGCTCTGCGATTCAAAAGCTGATGCGCCGTATCCAGCCGACGCATATGGCAGTGATTTTTGATACACCAGAGCCTACGTTTCGACATAAATTGTCACCGATTTATAAAGGCGACCGCCCTGCGATGCCTGATGAATTGGGTGAGCAAATCCCCTATTTGCATGATTTGATTCGTGCGCTCGGCATTCCGTTGTATAGCTTAGCAGGTGTTGAAGCCGATGACATTATTGGCACATTGACGCAACGTGCACTTGCCGAAGGTCATCAAGTCTTGATCTCCACAGGTGATAAGGATATGGCGCAATTGGTCAATCCCAACGTCACCTTAGAAGATAGCTTTAAAGAGCGTCAGCTTGATGAAGCGGGTGTATTTGAAAAATTCGGCGTGCATCCACATCAGATCATTGATTATCTGACCTTAATGGGTGACGCTTCTGATGGCATCCAAGGTGTGCCTGGTGTTGGGGCTAAAACGGCTGCGAAACTACTGAATGAATTTGGCTCACTCGACGGCATTATTGCCAATGTCGATCAGATCAAAGGCAAAGTCAGCCAAAATATCAAAGACAATCTCGACAATATCAAACTCGATCACCAATTGGCGACCATTATCACTGGGCTAGATTTAACGCTTACTTGGGATGATCTCAAACTAAGCAATCCCAATGTCAACGAACTGCGCCGGCTCTATACAGAACTTGAATTCCGTACCCAACTGCAATCCCTAGATCATCCAAATAATCCTGACAATACCAAGAATAAACAAGCCAACCACAGTCAAAAGACTGAAGAAAAACCAACGCAAACCGATAGTGAAACAGACAATAATACCGAAAGTAGCGCACAACTGACCAGTGGCGATGATCAACTTGGTCAAGCCAATTATCATACCGTGCTCTCTCAAGCAGATTGGGATGCGTTATTTCAACGCTTTAAAGATGCACAACAATTTGCCATCGACACCGAAACCACGAGCCTAGACTATCGTATTGCGGAAATGGTTGGTTTATCGGTGGCATTCGACAGCAAAGATGCTTATTACGTCCCTTTCATCCATGACTATGAGGGTGCGCCTGAACAGCTCAATCGTGAAACGATATTAGCTCAACTGAAACCAATTTTAGAAAATCCAAGCGTAGCGAAAATCGGTCATCACCTGAAATATGATGCACACATCTTTGCCAATCACGGGATCCAACTGCAAGGTTGGGGCTTTGACACCATGCTTGCATCTTATGTACTGAATCCGACGGCAACTCGTCACAATATGGACGATGTGGCACGGCTGTATTTAAGTCATTTGACCATAACTTATGAGCAAGTCGCAGGCAAAGGTGCCAAACAACTGACCTTTAACCAAATTGATTTAGATGTCGCAGCACCCTACGCCTGCGAAGATGCGCATGTCACCTATCGCTTATTTGAAGTGTTGAAAGCGAAACTCGCTGAACAACCTGAACTATTCGCCTTGCTAGAACGTGTCGAACTACCAACGGCGCAAGTGCTATGCAATATGGAGTCTCGTGGTATTCAGCTTGATCCAGACTTTTTGACTAACTTGAGTGAAACCTTTGAAAAAGACATGCAAGGCTACGAATCACAAGCGATTGACATCGCAGGTGAGCAATTTAACATTGCCTCTCCAAAGCAAGTTGGCGAGATTTTATTTGATAAATTGGGTTTAAAAGGTGGTAAAAAAACCGCTTCGGGACAATACAGCACCAGTGAAGCTGTATTAGAAAAAGTTGATCATCCAATCACGCAAATCATTTTGGATTATCGTACCCTTGCTAAACTGAAAAGTACCTATACCGATCGTTTGGTTGAACAGGCTGATGCAACTAGCAAACGTGTCCATACAAGCTATCATCAAGCAGTCACCACTACAGGTCGCCTGTCCTCGACTGATCCTAATCTACAAAATATTCCGATTCGTGGTGAGATTGGTCGTCAGATTCGTAAAGCCTTCGTTGCACCGAAAGATCGTGTCATTCTCGCTGCCGATTATTCACAGATCGAACTGCGTCTGATGGCGCACTTCTGTGAAGATGACGCATTGGTCAACGCCTTTAACGAAGGACGAGATATTCACCAAGCCACCGCTTCTGAAGTGCTGAATATTCCACTGGATGAAGTGACCTCAGATCAACGCCGTCAAGCCAAAGCGGTAAACTTCGGTCTACTCTACGGTATGTCTGAGTTTGGTTTGATTCGTCAGCTTGGCTTTACCCGTGAAGAATCGCAAAACTACATTAAACAATATTTTCAGCGTTATCCAGGCATTTACGAATATATGCAACGTACTCGTCAGCTTGCGCAAGAACAGGGTTTTGTGGAAACCTTACTTGGTCGCAGACTATACACACCTGATATTCATGCCCGCAATATGATGGTACGGAAAGCCGCTGAACGTGCAGCAATCAATGCGCCACTACAAGGTAGTGCTGCGGATATCATCAAACTGGCAATGATTGCGATTGAAAAGAAACTCGATCAAAGTCGTGCGTTGTTGTTACTGCAAGTCCACGATGAATTAGTCTTTGAAGTCGATGAAGACTATGTAAGCGACGCAACAACATTGATCAAAGACACCATGCAAGATGTGTTCACGTTGAATGTGCCATTGGTCGTTGAAGTCGGTAAAGGCAACAATTGGGATGAAGCGCATTAAGCGTTTCATTCTCGATTTAATCCGTCTTTAGAAAAATGATGGGATATAATGATCACTAGGCTATGATTTTTGTGGATTTACGACAACGTCCTGACTTTTAAATACTTTTAAGCGGAGTGTCTGCCAAGTTGTTCGTTCTTCAGGAAAACTGTGTTGTTGTTTAAATGCATTCAGCTCACGTTGTAATTTTTCAATTTGTTGTTGCTGTGCTTCGATAATCGACAGTTGATGCTCAAGAATATCTTTATATTTGCCGATCACTTTTTGTTGTAACGTATGGGTTATTTTCATCACATGTCCTGTGTACTTAATTAACCTATGCTTAAAATAATTCATTGATATTTCAGCCACATGAAAAGTTTAAGTCAGTTTTATGACAAGTTTTAGAAATATTTTCCATATCAAACTAACAAGCACAGCCATGCCGATCATCGACTGGCATATCTTTGAGTAGATTTTCTAAGGCATGATGCTCAATTGAATAAAATGCTTCTAAATCTGCAATTTGCTGTAGCACTTTTTGATTTGGCTGACTTTCCGCATTGCGCTTTTTGGTCGCCATAATCATTTTATTTTTACTGGTATGCTCCAAAGACACAAATTCTAAAACCTTTGTTTCATAGCCATATGCCTGTAAAAACAGCGCACGAATGGTATCGGTGAGCATCTCCGCCTGTTGTCCCATATGTACGCCATAGCCTAGCATCGGCGCAAGTACCGTTGGCGATTGCATTTGCGGGCGCAACTCTTTATGACAACACGGTGCGCACATGATCACTTTGGCATCCAAGCGAATCCCTGTATGAATGGCAAAATCCGTCGCAATATCACACGCATGTAGCGCAATCATCACGTCCGTTTGCTCTGGCTGATAACTACGCACATCGCCTTGAAAGAATTGTAAGTATTGAAAATCACTTTGCGTGGCGACATTTTGGCAAAAATCCACCAATTCCTGACGTAGCTCTACACCAGTCACCTGTGGTGCAAACTGATGCGTTTGCAAATAATCATAGACGGCACAAGTCAGATAGCCTTTACCCGAACCAAAATCGACCACATGTAAATTTTGATGTTCAATAAATCCTGCTTGATTGACTGCACCTGCGAATATCTCGACAAATTTATTAATTTGCTTCCACTTTCTCGACATACTCGGAATGATTTGATGTTTTTGATCAGTCACACCAAGCAACTGTAAAAACTGGCGATCTTGTTCAATCCAACGCTGTTTTTGGCGATTATGTTGTTTCGCTATATTTATATTTTCCTGCGGATTAGATGCGGTATGTTTTGCCGTTTTAATTTGTGTTTGGGTCAATTGCCATTGTTGCTTTTTGATTTTGAGTTGAAATTCGGCTTGATCCGTAAATAAATTACTCTGCTTAAATTGCATTAACCAATCTGAGCTTAGTGACTCAAATTCTTGCCATGTATAGTTTTTGGTGATGTCTTTGGTTTGATAACGATACACAACTTGGAGTTGCAATTCATCTTTAAGTTTAATTGAGCGAATCATCAACTTTTGCAGATTTGCTTTTTCACCTTGATATTGACTCAATATCAAGCGTTGCAAAGTATTCGACTGCCAAGCCTGTTGAATATGCTGAAAAAATTCAAATGCTTGCCCTTGCAAACTGATCGCCATTATCATGAACTCAAATTAAAACCGAAGGTACTATTTTAACTGATTCATCCGTTTTAAGCATCTTCACTGATCTTTGGAAAGATGTTTTGACACATTGTCTTGTAGCAAGCTGATTGTCTGATTTACAGTTTTATAAAGCGAACAAATAAAAATTGTCATTTTAATTTAAAAATACAAGTGTATAGTAATTACAATCTATCGCATTTTCCAATTCCTATGCCCAACAACTTAAACCAATTAAACCACCAATCTATCAGTACTCAGGATATTGTCGACTATCATCCACATGAAGAACGTCTGAATGCACTCACACATGGTTTAGCGGCTTTTGCAGCAGTGATCGCTACGGTACTACTGTGTATCGAAGCCTATGCCCTATCGCTCGGTGCAGGATTTACCATGTTGGTCTATGGACTCAGTATGGTGTTGCTATTTTCCGCTTCGACTTTGTATCACGGTGCAACGACTATGGAGCACCGTGCATGGTTAAAGAAGTTAGATCACACGGCGATTTATTACCTCATCGCAGGAACGTATACGCCTTTCCTTGCTTTATATATCCCCACACCAAAAGCGAAAACTTTATTGGTGGCGTTATGGTCGATCGCTTTCTTAGGCACGTTGTTTAAGCTATATTTTATCGAACGCTTTAAAGCACTTTCCTTAATTGCGTATCTTGCAATGGGTTGGCTTGCAGTCTTGGTGATTGATGATATGCGCACTTATCTCAACACATTGTCATTACAATTACTCATACTTGGGGGCATATTTTATACGGTTGGTACAATTTTCTATGCCATGAAAAAATATACCTACACCCATGTCATTTGGCACTTGTTTGTCATTCTTGGGGCGTTGGCGCATTTCTTTGCAATCTGGGTGATGTTGTAAGGCACTTTGAAAAATCAGCTAAAAAATAGCTAGAGTATTTTAAAAATTTGGCTTTGATCAGTTTTTGCTTTGTAATTCATTTTCAGGTGGTTAAACTGTCTGACTTTAAAAGTGAATTACCGCTTTAACACCGTTTAAATTCACCACGATATGATTAAACATTTATGCCTAATTATGAAAATCAATCATCGCTGAAATGAGAAAAACTAGGATCAACCATGCAATCGATTGCAACGCAACCCACCAACTCTAAAGCTCGCGTGCTTACCGCCAGTATGGTCGGAACAACCATTGAGTTTTATGATTTTTATATTTATGCAACAGCGGCAGTTATTGTATTTCCTCATTTGTTCTTCCCATCCAGTAATCCGCAAACAGCGGTGTTGCAGTCTTTAGCGACCTTTGCCATTGCATTTTTAGCACGTCCGTTAGGTTCTGCATTATTTGGACATTTCGGTGATCGTATCGGACGGAAAACCACGCTAGTTGCTGCAATACTCACGATGGGTCTATCCACCATTGCCATTGGTGTATTACCAACTTATCAAGATATCGGCATCACCGCAGCGATCTTGCTTGCGATTTGTCGTTTGGGACAAGGGATTGGACTTGGCGGTGAATGGAGTGGTGCAGTACTTCTCGCAACGGAGAATGCACCCGAAGGCAAACGTGCTTGGTATGGCATGTTTCCACAGCTTGGCGCACCATTCGGTTTGATTTTGGCAAATGGTTTCTTTATTTTCTTAGGTTCAGTGCTCACCGATGAACAGTTTTTGGCTTGGGGTTGGCGTATTCCATTTTTAGCCAGTGCGATTTTAGTCATCGTTGGTTTATATATTCGTTTGAAACTGCATGAAACGCCTGCATTCCAACGTGTTTTGGATAAGCAAGAAGAAAAAAGCGTCCCTGTCGCAGCAGTCTTTAAAAACAATCTGCCTCAATTGATTCTCGGGACTTTAGCAGCGATCTGTACCTTTGTGGTGTTCTATCTGACAACAGTGTTTTCATTAAGCTGGGGGACGAAAGCACTCGGTTATCCACGTGAGCAGTTCTTGCTCTTAGTGACTTTAGCGACTTTTGCCTTTGCAGCATTTATTCCTCTCGCTGCGATTTTGGCGGAGAAGTTTGGACGTAAAGCGACCTCTATCGTCGTGTGCATTATTTGCATCATTTTTGGTTTCTTCTTTGCAGATTTATTAGTTGCCAATAACGTCGGTTCTGTATTTGCTTTCCTATGTCTAGGCTTGGCAATCATGGGCTTAACGTATGGTCCAATTGGTACGGTGCTATCCGAGCTATTCCCCACTTCTGTGCGTTATACAGGATCAGCGCTGACCTTTAACATGGCGGGTATTTTGGGTGCATCTTTTGCACCATTAATTGCCACGTATCTTGCGACGACTTATGGTTTACACGCTGTAGGTTATTATCTCGCAGGTGCAGCAACGATCTCGCTAATCGCTTTTCTGTGTATGAAAGAAAGTAAAAATATTGATGTGAATCGACAGATTTAACTTTAATCAGACATCCACATTGAATATCTCAATTTAAGTAATTGATTATTATAAAGATGACTTCTTTGAAGTCGTCTTTTTTTGTCGTTTAAAATAGGTTTGCACGATACAGCTTATCGATTATTTTAAGAATTTTTCTTATTTTGCTTTATTTTGGTTAAATTTTTGCTATTTTTTGCGCTACGGATGCTGACAAAGCATCAACTTTTACGTTATTTTGTTGCGCTATTTTTTAGAAGTACTTTTGGGGGATGAATTTTCGTCGATGTTGCTTTGGTAAATATTGAGTTCTAGTCAATAGATGACTCTTAAAAATACAAGAAGTAACTCAGCGACGAATTGATTCTAATACATCGCGATCCTTGGCTTTGAATAGGTATAAATGCTATTTCAAGTCATCATGCAAGGGGATAACGACATTGTCTAATATTGCTGGTACACATTCTGCGGCGAAGCTACAACGAAACTTGGGGCTGTGGCACGTCATCATCATCGGTTTGGCATATATTCAACCGATGACCGTATTTGATACTTTCGGCTTGGTTTCGGTTGATAGTCTGCAACACGTTCCATCGTCTTATATCGTGGCATTGGTTGCGATCTTGCTGACTTCGATCAGTTATGGTCATATGATCCGTCGATATCCATCATCAGGTTCTGCCTACACCTATGCACAGAAGTCGATCCATCCCAATGTCGGCTTTATGGTCGGTTGGTCGTCGTGGTTAGATTATTTGCTTTCGCCACTGGTCAATATCATTCTTGCGGTGATTTATCTAAAAGCCCTGTTCCCAGAGGTCAATCACTGGGTGTGGGTGGTTGCGCTCACGAGCTTTATGACTATCATCAATATCTTTGGTGCAAAAGTCGTTGCCTACTTCAACAGTTGGATTGTCTTTGTACAGATATTCATTATTGGTATTTTCACCTACATGCTGTATCACAGCTTGAGTATGGGGATTAATGCTGATGGTCAATTGGCAGATCAAGAGACGTTATATCAATTGTGGAGTTTGACACCGTTTTGGAGTGAGCTGACCTCGATTGGTGCGTTGATCACTGGTGCGACCTTACTGTGCTTCTCATTCACGGGTTTTGACTCATTGAGTACGCTGGTTGAAGAAACTAAAGATGCCAAGAAGACTTTACCAAAAGCGATCTTCTTAACCGCATTACTTGCAGGTTTGATCTTTATCAGTAGCACCTACATCATGCAGCTGTTCTTCCCTGCTGATCCAAGCACATACTTCACCAATATCGAAGAAACTCAACCTGAGATTTTGGCATTCGCTAATCCGATCTTTGCTGAGTTGATGTCAAATCTGAATTTGACTTTCCTTTTGGTCGCAGGTGCAACCTTTAAGTCACTGGTACTGACTTTTGCGATCGTTGCGGTGATGGCATCGGGTATCTCTGCGCACGCAGGTGTATCACGTTTGATGTATGTCATGGGTCGTGATGGTGTGATCAATAAGAAAATCTTTGGTCATATTAGCCCACGCTTCCACACGCCAACATACAACATCTTGATCGCAGGTGCGATTGCTTTGACAGCTGGATTTATCGGCTTTGAAACCATTGCAGAGTTAATTAGCTTTGGTGCATTGACTGCATTCAGCTTTGTAAACTTATCAGTGATTGTACGTTATGTGCTTCGTGACCGTCAGGTGAGATCAATGAAGGAAATCATCAGTTATTTGGTCATTCCATTCTTTGGTTTTGTTGCTGTGTTCTTGATGTGGCTTGATGTCAGCGACGTGGCCTTGAAATGGGGCTTATCATGGGCTGTGATTGGTGTGTTCTACCTCGCCTATAAAACAGGTGGCTTCACTCGTCCTGCGCCACAGCACAATGAATTTGACGACTAAGCGTAGTTACTTATACTCAACTGCATTGTAGAAATGCATGCAAATATACCGCTCATTATGAGCGGTATATTTTTGTCTAAATATTTTAAATGCGCTCAATCTACGGAGATTTTTAACGATAACTTTAGGCATTCATTTTGAGTTTTTAGATTAAAAAGCTCAAGCTTGAAAAATAAAAAAGCGCCTTGAATTAAGACGCTTTTTTTAAACCTTAGACTTTTTCAAATGAATTAATCAATTAAGCCTTCATCACGCATAGCGATCTGAACAGACTGACGCTTAGAAACGACGTCACGTAGATCATTAATTTCTTTAAAACCTGATAAATCGTGACCGATCATTTTCGACCAATTGGTCAATACGAACAAATACGCATCTGCAGGTCCAAAGTTATCATCTACAAGATAGTCTGTGTCTACTTCAGCAAGATAATCTTCAACAAATTGTAATAGACGATCAATCTCAGCATAGCCACGTGCTTTTTCTTCATCGTTCAACTCACGACCAAAGAATACAGCATAAGCATCATGCACTTCTGAATTCAGAAAGCCTAACCATTCTAAGACTTTTGCACGACCCAAACCTGACGGTGGAATCAAATCTTGACGAGGATCGTGTTGTGCAAGAAAAGGGAGAATGGCGACGTTCTCAGTTAAAATCAAACCTGGATTAATCTCTAAGGCAGGCACATAACCTTTGGGATTAATAGCGTAATAATCCTGCCCTTTTTCGGTGGTATGTGTATTGAGATCAACACGTTCAAGATCAAAATCAACGTTAATTTCATTCAAAATAATATGTGCAGCCAACGAACATGCGCCTGGCGTGTAATACAGCTTCATTGTTTTTCCCTGTGATAACCTATGACTATTTGTAGAGTGTTCTGCCCCAACTTTCAAGTACTAAAGTTTATCATCTTGCTACAACTTATGTATGACTTAAAAAACTTCTACTATTTTTTGAACTTTTCCCAATAAATTTTCTAAAAATCACTCATTCGATGCAAGACTAACCGTACGACCTGTTTCGCTGTCAAAAACTTCCACATTAATCCATACGCGACCACGCACATTATTTAACTCATAAGATCCTGTGTTATTGTTAAACATCACTTCATAATATTGATTTTGCGCCCATATTTCATTTTCATTACCCGCCCAACGGTAGCTGTACCATTCATCGCCAAAGTTTCGGGTAAAGTAATCTTGCTGTTGACCAATCTCACGCATGAAAGATTCTGGATAAAGGAGAGCGAGAATGTTAAGACTTTGATATGCAGGGGTTTCGCTCAGACTTTGGTCTTGTTGAACGATAAACACTTTATTTTCAACAACATCACCATTGAGCACCAATGAGTTTTTACTGGCTGCTTCTGCCAATTCATCATCCGACACAGGCTGTACCGCATAGCTACTTTGTGACATTGCAGTTGCAATGGTGATGCCTACGATCATCGCAAAGCGTTGCAATGACCAACTATTGATGTGCTTCATGTGACGTCCCCTTCACCATTTGTTGTTTTTCATCATCACTGATGACATTTTATACAACAAACTTATCAAGATTGTCATTTTGGTGCAATCAAATCTATCACCACTTGTCGAAAATAGATAAAAAAGCGATTATTTTTATATTTTGAGAATTTTTAATGTGTTTTAAGTAAGAATTTGAGGCAAAAATAAAACCAATGATTTTCACCAATGGTTTTATTTCGATCTGAGATTAACGATTGAAGTGGGAGTAATCATCATCGTTAAAATTTGGGCTGAAATCATCATCTAACTGCTGAAGATGCTCATGCATGGCACGTTCGTGTTGAATTCGTTGATAGATTTCTTCACGATGTACAGAAACTTCTTTCGGCGCATTAACACCGATACGCACTTGATTACCTTTCACACCCAGTACTGTCACACTCACTTGATCACCGATCATGAGCGTTTCACCTACACGACGTGTCAAAATTAGCATTATTGCCTCCTTGCTAATATGCGTGAAACTGATGAATTTCAAATCTCAATACATTCAAAGAAAAACTTCTTTTCGCACAACCGCTTTCATTTGCTTGTAAATCATTTGAAACGACTAATATAACAGAGCCACTATGGATGTATAGTGGCACATTGTCGGGCAAACTGAAATTTAATTCATCTTCGCCAAAGGTTTTTAGTGCTAAATGCTTAAATTTTAAGCACGTGCGCTACTTTCACCATGTTCCCGATCTAGACCAAACGCAGAGTGCAAGGCACGTACTGCAAGTTCGATATATTTTTCATCAATAATCACTGAGATTTTGATTTCAGAAGTCGAAATCATCAAGATATTGATCCCTTCATCTGCAAGTGCAGTAAACATTCTGCTGGCGACACCTGCATGAGAGCGCATACCGACACCAACGATTGATACCTTAACAATATCATCACGAGTTGAGACTTCACGCGCACCGATTTTTTGTGCGGTATCTTCAAGAATTTTCTTGGCTTTTGCCAACTCGGTACGATTCACAGTAAAGGTAAAATCTGTGGTGCCGTCTTCTTCAACATTTTGGATAATCATATCCACTTCGACATTGGCATCACCAATCGGTGACAAAATCTTCGACGCAATGCCTGGCTCATCAGGCACACCAAGAATTGTTAATTTTGCTTCATCACGATTGAACGCAATACCTGAGATAATTGGTTGTTCCATAGTGTCTTCCGATTCTGTGGTAATGAGTGTACCGACCGTTTGTTTAAAATGATCATCAAATGCGCCGTCATCGTCGTTATCAAAGCTCGATAAGACTCGTAGTGGCACTTGATATTTTCCTGCAAATTCAACCGAGCGAATCTGTAATACTTTTGAGCCAAGTGAAGCCATTTCAAGCATTTCTTCAAAAGAGATGCGATCAATCTTTTTGGCTTTCGGTGCAACACGAGGGTCGGTGGTGTAAACGCCATCGACATCAGTATAAATCTGACATTCGTCTGCTTTCAGCGCTGCAGCCAATGCCACACCCGAGGTGTCCGAACCGCCTCGACCTAATGTCGTCGTATTGCCGTCTGCATCATAACCTTGGAATCCAGCCACGACGATCACACGGCCTGCATCTAAATGCTGCGTCATGACATCGGTGTCAATCGCTTCAATACGTGCTTTGTTATACGAATGATCGGTACGAATACCGACTTGGCGACCTGTCAATGATTTGGCTTCTGTACCAATCGAGTTGAGCGCCATTGCCAACATCGCAATGGTGACTTGCTCACCCGTTGATACCATTTGATCAAGCTCACGTGGATCAGGCGTTTCAGTAATCGCCTTTGCCAAAGCCAATAACCGATTGGTTTCACCACTCATTGCTGATACAACCACAACCACTTGATGACCATGATCATGCCAACGCTTTACCCTTTGAGCAACATTTAAGATGCGCTCAGGTGTACCCATTGACGTGCCACCATATTTTTGAACAATTAACGCCATAAAACTATTCCAAATTCATCCAAAAACTAAAATTTATACTTACATGATTAAAATCAGATATTAAGCATTCAAACAATTACTGACTTGATAACCAATTGCCCAAGTCTGCAAGCACAGATTGCAATTGATTACTCATCGGTGCACCACCTTGAGCCAAATCAGGTTTACCACCACCTTTACCGCCCAATTCATTGGCAAGATGTTTGATAATATCCCCTGCTTTGATTGCGCCTTGATGTACTTGGGCAACTGAAGCAAGCAAACTGACTTTATCCGACTCTGTGCCCACAAGGACAATCACTGCATCATCCAATTTTGATTTGACACTATCATGAAGATGACGCAAAGACTTCGCATCAATACCATTCGCCTGTGCGATCAAAGTCTTACGACCTGCGATGTCTTGCACATTTGAAAGCAACTCTGTCGCTTGGAAATTTGCCAATTTTTGATTGAGTTGTTCGATCTGCTTTTGCAATTGCGCAGCTTGATCAGCAGTCGCACGGACTTTTTCTAAAGTTTGATCTTTTTGCGCTTTGAGCAAACCATTGATCTGTGCAATGGTACTTTCTGCGTGTTGTACGGTTTCGATCGCTTTGCTACCTGTGACCGCTTCGATACGACGCACACCTGCTGCGATACCACCTTCCGACACGATCTTAAATAGCCCAATGTCACCAGTACGCTTTACGTGGATACCACCACAGAGTTCGATTGAGAAGTTACGCTCATCAGTCACTGTACCCATGGTAAGTACACGTACTTCATCGCCGTACTTCTCACCAAAGAACATCATTGCGCCTTTGGACTTCGCCGTTTCGATGTCAAGCACTTCTGTCAATACAGGTGTATTGGCAATCACTTCACGATTCACCAAACGCTCGATTTCTTGAAGTTGTGCAAATGTCACAGGCTGATCATTGGCAAAGTCAAAACGCAAAATATCACTGGCAACCAATGAGCCTTTTTGCTGTACATGCGTGCCTAAGATTTGGCGTAAAGCAGCGTGTAATAAATGCGTTGCAGAGTGATTTTTTGCCGTATTCGCTCGAATATCCGCTTTGACGATCGCTTCAACTTTTTGTGATGCTTTTAGCTGACCGACAGTGACAATCCCTTGATGCACGAATGCACCGCCAGACTTCTTGGTATCTTGGACTTCAAAAATACCTGTTTCATTTTTGAATATGCCCGTATCACCGATCTGACCACCGCTTTCTGCATAAAATGGCGTTTGATTCAGCACGATGAGAGCTTCATCGCCTTCAACTACTTCGTCCACTTGCTCACCGTCTTTGTAGATCGCAACGATCTGACCTTGACCTTGAGTTGCATCGTAGCCATCAAACTGGGTATCGCCGTCTACTTTGACGATGGTGTTGTAATCGACATTGAATTTTCCTGCATCACGAGCTCGTTGGCGCTGTGCAGCCATTTCAACTTCAAAGCCTGCTTCGTCAATACTGAGTTCACGTTCACGTGCAATGTCAGCAGTTAAATCTGTTGGGAAACCGTAAGTATCATACAGTTTAAATACGGTTTCGCCTGCGATGACTTTACCTTGTAGATTCGCCAACTCACCTTCGAGCAATTTCAAACCTTGTTCCAAAGTCTTGGCAAATTGTTCTTCTTCTTTGATCAATGCCGCTTCGATACGTGCTTTATTGGTTTCAAGCTCAGGATAGGCTTGCCCCATCACTTCGATCAGCGGTTGCAACATCTTGTAGAAGAATGTGCCTGTTGCGCCGAGCTTATTACCATGACGCACCGCACGGCGGATGATACGACGTAGCACATAACCACGCCCTTCATTCGATGGATTGACCCCATCGGCAATCAAGAAACAACATGAACGTGCATGATCAGCAACCACACGTAATGACGGCTGACCTTCATCTTGAATGCCAATAATGTCTGCCGCAGCTTTTAATAGATGTTGAAATAGATCGATTTCATAGTTGGAATTGACATGTTGCAAGACCGCAGAAATCCGCTCCAAGCCCATACCTGTATCAACTGATGGCGCAGGCAATGGATGCAATACGCCGTCCGCAGTACGGTTGAACTGCATAAAGACGTTATTCCAAATCTCAATAAAACGGTCGCCGTCTTCCTCTGGTGTACCTGGTAAACCGCCCCAAATATGATCACCATGATCATAAAAAATCTCTGAAGATGGACCACAAGGCCCAGTATCACCCATCGCCCAAAAGTTATCTGATTCGTATTTTGCGCCTTTGTCACCGATACGAATAATACGCTCTGCGCTTAGACCAATGTCTTTGTTCCAAATCTCGAAAGCTTCATCATCGGTATGGTAGATTGTTGCGTATAGACGATCTTTTGGTAGACCAAGCGTTTCAGTTAAAAATTCCCATGCAAATAAAATGGCATCTTTCTTAAAATAATCGCCAATAGAAAAGTTACCCAACATCTCAAAGAACGTATGGTGACGCGCGGTGTAGCCAACATTGTCTAAGTCATTATGTTTCCCGCCTGCACGAACGCATTTTTGCGAGCTGGTTGCACGCACGTAGTCACGTTTTTCCAGCCCCAAGAAGCTGTCTTTAAACTGGTTCATGCCTGCATTGGTAAATAGCAGGGTTGGGTCGTCACTTGGCACCAGTGAACTTGAGGCGACACGTGTATGCCCTTTTGATTCGAAATAACTTAAAAACGCTTCACGAATATCAGCGACGGTCATCAAAGGTGTGCTCACTGCAAGTGACTCCATACATTGGGCATGATAAAAAAATTGTTCATCGACGATGCGAATTTCACGCTAAAAATGAAAATACAAAGACGAAGGCATAAAAGCGCTAAATTATAACGGAGTTTTGGGTCAAGACCAATGTTTTTACATGAGTTCAACGATGTTTTGGAATATGTAGCTTGACTGATTTATTTTTGAAAAGATTTAAGCAGATTTCGGTCGCCTGTGGCGACCGAAATCTGCGGGCGGGTTTGAGGGCAAAGCCCCCATACCCCTAAATGCCTCGACACCGAAAGTGGCGAGACGAGTGGATCGATGTGAATGTTAACTCAATCGCTTATAATCAATTGAGTTATGAAACGTTCCTACAATGAACTACTCAAATTCAAACCATCTCCACCTGCTCCAACACTCTCCCAACATGATGATAGCTACGGTTAAAATACACCAAACTTTTGTCATTGCTATTATACTGAATCGCGACAATTCGACAGATAAAAATATCATGTGTCCCGACCGCTTGCACTTGCTCGATCTCACAATCAAAACTCACCAAGGCATCGTTTAACACAGGTGCGCCAGTTTCTAAGGTCGTCCACTCACCATACTCGAAGCGTTCCTCCGAACTCATCTTTGAAGCAAATACATTGGAAATGTGCTGATGCTGTGCACCAAGCACATTTACCGTCAGGATTTTATTTTCAGAGAAATACCCATGTGAACGAGAGGATTGATTCATACAGACCAATAATGTCGGTGGCGTATCAGTGACACTACACACAGCCGATGCGGTAAAACCATGACGATCCGCCACACCTGCCGTCGTCACCACACTGACAGCACTGCTCAATAAAGACATTGCATCTCTAAAATCTGTTGCTTCAACCATCATGATTCCTCACGTATACATATTTACGACTCCCCCCTCTTTTTTAAAGATGAGAAACACTGTTTCGCAAGGGGGAGATTTCTAAATTCCCATCTTTTTTAAAGACGAGAAATATCGCTTTGGAAGAGGGAAAGGATTAACCCAAAAGCTCTTTACGAATAATTTCTGCACCTGCGCTCAGCGCTTGCAACTTACCTTTTGCCACGGCACGTGGAAGTGGTGCCATACCACAGTTGGTCGATGGATAGAGTTTATCCACATCAACGAATTGCAATGCTTTACGCAATGTATCAGCCACTTGTTCAGGCGTTTCAACGGTATTGGTCGCTACGTCAATCGCTCCAACCATCACTTTTTTTCCACGGATTAGTTCGATTAAATCCATTGGCACACGTGAGTTTTGGCACTCGAGTGAGACGATGTCGATTTTCGATTGTTGTAGCTTTGGAAAGGCTTCTTCGTACTGACGCCATTCATTGCCAAGCGTTTTTTTCCAATCGGTATTGGCTTTGATGCCGTAGCCGTAGCAGATATGTACTGCGGTTTCACACTTCAAGCCTTCGATTGCACGCTCAAGTGTTGCCACTCCCCAGTCATTGACTTCATCAAAGAACACATTAAATGCAGGCTCATCAAACTGGATAATATCCACCCCTGCCGCTTCAAGCTCTTTGGCTTCTTCATTGAGGATTTTGGCAAATTCCCATGCCAGTTTTTCACGGCTTTTATAGTGCGCATCATACAGCGTATCAATCATGGTCATTGGACCAGGCAGTGCCCATTTGATCGGTTGTGTGGTTTGCTGACGTAAGAATTTGGCATCTTCGACAAATACAGGCTTTTGACGAGATACTGCACCGACTACTGATGGCACACTCGCAACATAACGATTACGGATACGCACCGTTTCACGTTTTTCAAAGTCCACCCCATTTAGATGCTCAATAAAGGTGGTGACAAAATGCTGACGAGTTTGCTCGCCATCACTGACGATATCAATGCCTGCTTGGACTTGCTCATGCAATGACAAACTGAGCGCATCTTGCTTTGCTTCAATCAGCTCATCACCTTGCGGTTTCCAGGGTGACCAAAGTTTTTCAGGTTCTGCTAACCAAGATGGTTTCGGCAAACTGCCTGCGCTTGAAGTTGGTAATATAATGCTCATATTTAATCTTCTGCCTCTATCTGCTATTGCAAAGTGCTATTTCAATATTTAGTTTCAGATCAATTAGACCGCAACTTGATCGACCTTGTGATTCGTAGCCCACTGTTCAAGGATGTCTTGATACGGTTTGATAAAATGCGTTTCCGTCCATTTACCTTGTTCAATCGCCAAGCGACCACGCTCTTCACGGTCATAGACAATACGTGTTAAGGAATAATCTTGATGCTTCAAACTTGGCTTAAAACATTGTCCTGCCGCAGCGTTGGCATTATAAATCTCAGGGCGATAAATCTTTTGGAAAGTTTCCATGGTGCTAATCGTGCCGATTAATTCCAAATCGGTATAATCGCTGAGCAAATCACCTTGATGATAAAAGGCAAGCGGTGACACACTATCTTTCGGCATAAAGTAGCGCACCTTTAAACCCATTTTTGCAAAATATTCATCCGTCAAAGAATATTCATCTTGCTGATATTCCACACCTAAAACAGGATGCACATTCGCAGTGCGATGATAAGTTTTAGTATTGGAAACACTTAGACAAATCACAGGTGATTTACTAAAGTTTTCTTGATAAGCATCAGATGCGAGAAATGATTTAAAAATTTTGCCGTGCAAATCACCGTAGTTTTCAGGCAAACTAAACTGCGCTTGATCCTGATTGTGCGCTGGCAACAACACACTAAAATCATAATCACGTACATAAGAGGAAAAATTATTTCCCACAATACCTTCGATGCGTTGATTTTTCTGACGATCAAAAATCGTGGTTTGCAAAATTTCAATAGTTGGGAAAGTTTCACCTTTGCCTTCTACATCAATATCCACAGAGATAATATCAAGTTCGATAGCGTAGCGATCTGCATTTGGATTGTCGCAAGGCGCCAGGGCATTGAAGCGGTTATTGATCATTTTGATGGTGTTGCGCAGATTCTCTTGACGACTTTCACCTCGTGCCAAGTTGGCAAAGTTGGTGGTCAAACGTGTATTGTCCGAAGGACGATAGTCTTCATCAAAGCGGATGCGCTTGATCGAAAATGTAAATTCTTGGCTAGGTTTATGAGTCATGATGATGTAGCCCCTTGAGAGATAAAAAAGCGTATTAATCTATGACGCTATTTATACCGAAAAGCCTACATGAATAAAAACGACTTAATTTCACAAAAAGATGAATAAAATTCATTTTAGAAAATTTACACATACAAATCTCAAATTTCAAACGTTAAAAAATTATCACTTTGCGATAGTTCGTGCACTGCAACGTCATTTCATTTTTGTTTTTTGCCACTTTTGCTTTAACATGGCACAACTTTTCTTGCGTCATCATTTTCTTCGAGGTTCGCCATGCAACGTATCGCCATCAATGGTTTTGGTCGTATCGGTCGGAATGTGCTACGGGCATGGTTTGAGCATCCACAAGGTTATGATTTTCAGATCGTGGCAATCAATGATATTGCTGATGCCGAAACGCTATTGCATTTGTTGAAGTACGACACCACACACGGGCGTTTTGCAGGGCAAGCTGATCTGATAGAAGACAATGGACAACGCATCTTAAAGGTCTCTACCGCACAGAAGTCTTTAGACATTCAACTGTTACAACATCCTGACCCCATTGATTTGCCGTGGTCTGTTTCAGAACATGGTTTAAATGTCGATGTGGTTCTGGAATGCACAGGACTATTTCGTTCACGAGCTGATGCAGGCAAACACCTGCAAGCAGGCGCTAAACGTGTGATTATCGGTGCTGCGCCGTTCGATAGCGTTGATGCTGCTGTGGTTTATGGTGTCAATCATCAAGACATCAAAGCGACCGATCAAATCATCTCCAGTGTGTCTTGTACCACGCAGGCGCTCGTGCCGTTAGTTAAAATCATGGATGATGCTTTCGGGATTGATACTGCCCTGATGACTGAAATTCATGCGGTGACTGCCGATCAATCGGTACTTGATCATGCCCATCGTGACCTACGCCGTGCTAGAGCATCAGGGCAAAATATTATACCGACGACTTCCAGTGCGCTTGGTGCATTAAAACAAGTCATGCCACATATGGAGCATCGTATTGATGGCTATTCCATCCGTGTACCGACCATCAATGTGGCTGCGATTGATTTAACTTTTGTCGCAAATAGTTTTGATAAAAATAGTGAGCTGAATAGAGATGTGGTGAATCAAAAATTAATCAATGCATCGACACATCAATTTAGCGAAATCATGCAGACCACCGATGAGTTTTTGGTCTCGAGTGATTTTAATCATTCTCCATATTCGTTAATTGTTGATCTTACTCAAACCATGGTGATCGGTCGTCAGGTCAAAGTATTTGCATGGTATGACAATGAGTGGGGCTATGCCAACCGCTTGTTAGATTTATGTGCAACGATTTAAGCTGATAATTTACTTTGATTATTTAATTAATCAATCAAAATAATCATTGGTCGGTGGCGCAATCTCTTGTAAACCTTGCTTGAGCAAGTCTGACCATGCACTCCGAATTTCTTGGAAATATGGATCACTTTCGGTAACCCGTTTGCCTTTTGGCAATTTCAAACTATTAACAGGATAAACCATCACGTCTAATGGCATGCCAACAGAGACATTGGAGCGAATGGTCGAATCAAAAGAAAGTAACGAGCAACGCAAAGCTTGATCAATCGGTGTGTAATAGCTCAGCGCACGATCCATGATAGGTTTGCCGTATTTGATTTCACCGATTTGGAAATATGGCGTATCCAAAGTCGCACGGATAAAGTTACCCTGCGGATAAATATTGTAAAGTTCCATCTCCTGTCCTGCGATCTGACCACCAAGCAAAATACTACAACTGTACATACTGGCTTGCTCAGGGCTTTCCGAGACGTTTTTGAGTACCTGACGTAAACTCGCTCCGATCAATTCAGCCGCTTCAAACAGACTACCGACTGTGTTCAAATTCGGTTCAATATTGGCTGCGATCTGATGTTGTAGTCGAGTGACCACAGATTGCGTGGTGGCAAGATTTCCTGCGGTTTGCACCACCATAAAACGCTCACCCTCAATACCAAAGCGAAACAGTTTAGTAAACGATGAAATATGATCGACCCCTGCGTTGGTACGTGTATCACTGACAAATACCAAGCCTTCTTTGAGTAGCAAAGCAACACAGTAGGTCATTTCACATCTATTCCTAATTCAAAAGTTACTCAATCAAAGCGAATCAACACGCCAAGACTTGCACAAAGGTTTCCATACTCTCCTCTGCGCCTTGCTCACGCACACCTCGAATCGGCGCAACATCGGCATAATCACGCCCGACCGCAAGCTGAACATGACATTTCGGCGTGAACAATTGATTACTCAGATCATAGCAATGCCAGTGTCCATCGATATAGACTTCCGCCCATGCATGACTAGCAAGATGTTGACCATGCTCAACATAGAGGTAGCCTGACACGTAGCGTGCAGGATAGCCCAAATAGCGTGCCATCGCGACAAAAACTTGCGCATGATCTTGGCAAACACCTCGTCCTTGTTCGAAAGCTTCTGCCGCAGTGGTTTCTACCGCAGTCTGTCCAGTCACATAAGGAATTTGCTCAAGTAACGCTTCTGCCAAATCGATCAAATGCGCTTTTTGGGTATCGACGCTATGCATATGCGCAAACTGAATCATCTCAGGGCTACACTGGGTTTGCTTGGTGGCTTGCATATAGATCAACGGATTGACCCGATCATCTTTGACGTATTTAGCACTTGGATTGATCTCAACCATACCCTGCGCCATGATCATCAATTGTTGATATTCAAATCGCTGTGAACAGGTCAACCATTGATTACCAAAACCATCAAGTTGTTGGATTTTTTCACCAGGCACGCTGATCCCCCAATGCAGAATTTTTTGGTAATTGGTATTTTGCGGAATCATGCGCAAATACTGCATGGCACTTTTTACAGGCGTTTCGTAGCTGTACATGGTTTGATGGTTAATTAATAATTTCATTCGCACACCTCAAACTTCGTCCCAATTTCATCAACCATCTCATACAAGTTACTCATGCTTTGCTCTTGTAAAAATGCCGACCATGTCCGCTCACATGAGCCCCAGCCTTTGGCTTCGAGCATAGAGAGTATTGAAGCAACTTTTTTTGTTTGAGCATCAGTGATTTTTTCCAAACGACATTGTTGGTCTAAGACTTCTATCTCACGACCTAAGCTGTAAAACAAAAAAGCCTGTTCTTGCTCAGCCTCTAACACTTCGGCGCACTCTAGTACCACCGCGCAAATCGACTCAGATTTGTCATCTTCAAGCTTAGTCAGTCGATTCAGCTCAGAATAAGCATGTGGTGTCAGCACGCCACGCAATTGCTGAATATTGTTTTGCACATTATAAAATTGCGTTGAAATAGAAAATGGCTGTTCAGGATCGAGATAGATCGCATTCAAGCTATTTGCATCCCATGCAGGTAGGCAAAATGCGTTGGCAAATTTCACCGCTTCTTGATCATTTTCGAATGGGAGCATCTGACAGGCAAATTGTATCCGTGACAAATAGCGTCCCAACCAATAAATACTTTGTGCTGCTGAACTGAGTAATAACATGTTATTTCTCCTGATTCTTTACGATGCTTTATACCGAAGCCTTATGTCTATAAAGGTGATTTAAAATTAAAGATTTAAATATCAATCACCCACGTGTCTTTAATACCACCGCCCTGCGACGAGTTCACAACCAATGAGCCTTCCTTTAACGCTACTCGTGTCAAACCACCCGGTACAATACGCATCTCATGTGGAGAACTAAGCACGAATGGACGCAGATCAATATGACGATCGACAAAACCCTGCTCACCCATGATCGGTGAAACTGACAAGGATAAAGTCGGCTGTGCGATATACAGATGCGGTCGGAACTTTAACTTCTGACGGAACTCTTCGATCTGCTCTGCTTCAGCTTGAGGACCTATCAACATGCCGTAGCCACCAGAGCCCTGTGCCTCTTTGACCACCAACTTTTCAAGATTGGCAAGTACATAATCCAGCTCATCCGCCTTACGACATTGATACGTTGGCACATTTTTTAAAATCGGTTGCTCGTTAAGATAGTAGCGAATCATGTCATCGACATAGGGATAGATCGACTTATCATCAGCCACGCCTGTACCCGGTGCATTGGCGATCACTACAGTGCGTTTACGATAGGCAGACATCAGCCCTGCCACGCCAAGTACGCTATCCGCTCGGAATGCCAACGGATCAAGAAAATCATCATCCAAACGACGATAGATCACATCGACTTGCATCCGCCCTTTCACCGACTTTAAGAAGACTTTGCCATTTTCCACAAACAAATCTTTCGCACCGACCAACGGCACATCCATCTCACGTGCAAGAAAAGCATGTTCATAGAACGCACTATTAAAATGTCCCGGCGTTAGCACCACGATCAACGGATTGTCCACGTCTGTACTTTCAAGCAAAGTCTGTTTCAGCAATTGTGGATAATGTTCGATACCCTGCAAGCGATATTGACTACAAATCTCAGGCATCAGCTTTTCACTGATTTTGCGACTTTCCAGCATGTAAGACACGCCAGACGGTGTACGCAAATTATCCTCTAGGACAAAGAAATCGCCGACATCATCACGGATAATATCCACACCACTAATATGCGAATAAATCTGTCCTTTGACTTCAAAGTTCAGCATCCACGGCTGATACGCTTCATGTTGTAGCACTTGCTCAGCAGGAATAATGCCTTCTTTTAAAATCTCTTGACCGTGATAAATATCATGTAAAAATGCATTCAAAGCTTTGACACGTTGCTTACAACCATCGGACACGATATCCCACTGCTTTTTAGCAATGATTCGTGGCACAAGGTCTAGCGGAATGGTTCGCTCGGTACCTTGCGAATCGCTATAGACAGTAAAAGTAATGCCTTGATAGACAAAATGTTCTTTTGCTTGATGATTCAGCGATTCAATTTCTGCCAAAGATTTATTGGCGAGCCATTGTTGGATTTGCGCAAATTCTTCACGAATTGAGCCATCGCTATGGCGCATTTCATTGAAAAATTGACAGCGATTTTCACCGATAGCATCGGTCTGATTCTGATCTGCTTGCTGTACAGTGTTGGGCGATGCTGTGGTCACGGATTTTTCCATCGTATCGAGCATATTCACCCCCTTCTTGGTTCATGGCTTTACTAATTGCCTGTTATATTCAATTAAGCAAATTGAATGCCATATTCATCACGCAAGTATCAAATCAAGCTAACAAATTAGCATATTCATTGCTTTAATTATAAAATTGAAAATCAATCACCAAGATTTTTTACATGAAGTTTCAATGAGATAAATTGTTACATTGACCTTCGAGAAGCTTTTATGCACAATCATAAGCATCTGAATGATTTGAATTAAAAAGACTGAGCACATGGCGATTACAGGCAAGAATTCTTCTAATGAGGTTCACAAAACAGAAAAAGAAACGGGCAATAGCTTACATCGCCAATGGCAGATTTTATCTCGCTTACCCAATGGTAAATGGATCGGCACACGTGATCTCCAAGAGCAACTACAACGTGAAGGCATCGACATTAGCCTGCGCACCATTCAACGTGATCTCAACCAAATCGCAGAGCGTTTCCCGATTGAAAATAATGGCGCAACACCACAAGGTTGGCGCTGGAAAACTGATGCACCCATACAGAGCATTCCGCATATGAATAGCTCGCAAGCGGTGACTTTTATGATGGTTGAGGAGCATCTCAAACATTTATTACCACCCAGTTTATTGGCTGAGATCAATCCGTGGTTTGATCTAGCACGCCGTAGTCTGTCTTCGCACCAAAACAATGTACGGCAATGGATCAATCGAGTGCGCATTATTCCTGCGACACAGCCACTCATTCCACCTGCGGTCGATCGCAAGGCGCAAACTGCAATCTATGAAGCCTTACTGCAAGATCGACAACTGGAATGTATCTATGTGAAGCGCAATTCGCAAAAAGAAGAAAAGACTTATGTATTGAATCCGCTGGCATTGGTACAACGTGGTGCGATTATTTATCTGGTCTGTACTCGTCAGGACAAATCAGAAGTACAAACCTTTGCCCTGCACCGTTTTAAATCTGCAACCGTTTTAGACACTCGTGCGTTACATCCTGTTGGCTTCGATATTGATCAATTCATTGATACAGGCACGCTCGGCTTCAGAGTTGATCTTGAGCGAGCTACCGAAGAAGTGCAACTCAAACTGCACATGCACCAATACGACGCCATGACCTTTATGGAGTCAAAATTATCTAAAGATCAACAGATCACTGATCTAGAAGATGATATGAAATGTATTAGTGCAACCGTGCCATTTAACCTACAACTAGTATGGTGGCTACGTGGTTTTGGGCAAAAAATTACGCATATTGAACCGCAAGAAGTCGCCGATTTAGTGTGGGAGAAGTAAGCTATAAATTAAACGTTAAATATTCAAATTGCTTAAATTACAAGCAAAATAGCCAATTCTCATAAATATTCAAACAATTCCCCTTGTAATTTTTCAAAAATGCTTCACTAATGAATCATGACAAAATTATTTGTCACTCATTAGGAGTGCATATGACTGATATCGTTAAAGACCAAGTGATCGTTGAGGAACAAGAGATTCCTGCAACTTTACCTTTACTCGCATTGCGTGATGTCGTGGTTTATCCACACATGCAGATTGCGCTATTTGTTGGTCGTGAAAAATCAATTAATGCGGTTGAAATCGCTCGCAATAGTGACAATTTGGTGTTTGTAGTTGCGCAAAAAGACTCACTCACTGAAGACATTGACCACAGCAATCTATATCAATACGGTACAGTGGCGCGCATCGTGCAAGTGGTCAATCATGAAAATGATGACAATTGCATCAAAGTGTTGATCGAAGGCTTACATCGTTCAAAATTAGAAACCATCATCGAAGGTGATGAGTATCTACAAGCTGAACATACGATTAGCCCGATGCACAATCCGCTCAATGAAGATACGCAACTCACACGAGTTCAAGAACTCAATGCTTTATTTGCACAATATGCAGAAGCAAAATTGCGTAACTCACGTGAAATGGTTAGTGCTGCTGAAAAGATCACTGATCTTGCACAGCTGATGTTCTTCGTGGCGACTCGTGTCCCGCTGAGCATTGAAGTCAAACAAAAATTCTTGGAAATTGATGACTTTGAAGCGCATCTCCAAGAATTGATGACCTATTTACTTCAGCAGTCTGAAGAGCAAGAGATCGAACAAGGTCTACACGACAGCGTAAAACGTCAGATGGAAAAAAATCAACGTGAATACTTCCTCAATGAAAAGATGAAGGTCATTCAACGTGAGCTATCTGATATGAACGGTGGCGGTGAAGATGATGTTGCCGAGATCGAAAAACGCCTTGCCGAAGCTGATTTGCCTGAGCATGTGCGTAAAAAAGCTGAAAGCGAATTCCGCAAACTTAAAGGCATGCAACCAGCATCTTCTGAATCTGCTGTGGTGCGTAACTATCTGGAAGTGATCCTTGATACACCGTGGAACAAAGCTAGCAAAGTCAGCATCAACTTAAATAAAGCACAGCAAATTCTCGATGAAGATCATTATGGCTTGGACGATGTCAAAGACCGTATTGTGGAATATCTTGCAGTGCAGTCACGGGTGAAAAAACTGCGTGGTCCAATCCTCTGCTTAGTCGGTCCTCCAGGTGTCGGCAAAACTTCACTGGGTGAATCGATTGCCAAAGCGACTGGGCGTGAGTTCATCCGTATGGCGCTCGGTGGTGTACGTGATGAGGCGGAAATCCGTGGTCACCGTCGTACCTATATCGGTGCGATGCCGGGTAAAATCGTGCAGTCTTTAAATAAAGTCGGCGTGAAGAATCCTTTATTCTTACTCGATGAAATTGACAAGATGGCGCAAGACTACCGTGGTGATCCAGCGTCTGCTTTGCTTGAAGTGCTCGACCCATCACAGAACAACAAGTTTAATGACCATTATCTCGATTTGGACTTAGATTTGTCAGAAGTGATGTTCATCTGTACTGCCAATAGCATGAACATTCCTGAGGCACTACTCGACCGTATGGAGGTGATCCGCTTGCCGGGTTATACCGAGGAAGAGAAAGTCAATATCGCTGATCGTTATCTTGTACCAAAAGCAATCAAAGACAATGGCTTACGTGCAAAAGAACTGTCTGTGCACGAAGAAGCGATTCGTGACATCGTGCGTCACTATACGCGTGAAGCAGGTGTGCGTAGCCTAGAGCGTGAAGTCTCGAAGATTGCACGTAAAGTTGTGAAGCAAGCGGTGGCGAACAAAACCAAAAACTTGCAGATCGACGTAACTCAAGAGAACTTGCCTGAATACTTAGGCGTACATAAGTTCGATTACGGTATCGCAGAAACTGAAGCGCAGATCGGTCGTGTCAATGGTTTGGCATGGACTTCGGTCGGTGGTGAGCTATTAACCATCGAAGTAGCTGCTGTAAAAGGCAAAGGCAAATTCATCACGACTGGTTCACTCGGTGATGTGATGAAAGAGTCGATTACTGCGGCGATGACGGTGGTTCGTACACGTGCAGATGAGCTGGGTATCGAGTCTTCTCGCTTTGAAGAAACCGATGTGCACGTGCATTTGCCTGAAGGTGCGACACCAAAAGACGGGCCTTCGGCGGGTCTTGCATTGACCACAGCATTGGTATCTGCGTTTACTGGGATTCCAATCCGTGCTGACATTGCAATGACAGGCGAAACCTCACTTCGTGGTAATGCCCTACGCATCGGCGGTCTGAAAGAGAAACTTCTTGCAGCGCATCGTGGTGGTATCAAGCAAGTGTTTATCCCTGAGGATAATGTCCGTGACTTGAAAGAAGTCCCAGACAATGTCAAAGCAGGTTTAGACATCAAAGCGGTGAAAAGCATTGATGACATCTTGCCATTGGCATTGACTGAGAAACCGAAGCCACTACCGAAAACACCGATCGTCAAAGCGGTGGATGAAGGTAAAGCCGCACGTCATTAAGCTGATGTGAGGCAAAAATAGATAAACCCTACGCTACGGCGTGGGGTTTACTTTTTGAGGAAATAGATAATAAAAAAGGGATTTCTAAGGCACGTTACCTAAGCAACATCATTTTCACCCACTAATTTCTCAAGCATCAAGGTTGCTATTCTTTCACCTTGTAATTGATAAAGTAAGGCACTCGGATGAAAACCGTCGTCCGAAATGTAGTCAGCATGAAAATCAAAATCCATATCCACAAATTGATAGGCTGAACTTCCAACAGACAGTTGAGATAAATACTGATTCATTTGCTGTGATTTATTCGATAAATAAGTGCGAAATGAATTTGGTAAATGACTCAACTTTTGAAACGGTGGTACTGCATTAATAAATATTTTTTGTGGACAAAAACTTACCTGCAAATAAGTCATTAACTCTGTAATTTGCTTAACCCAATCAGGCAATTTCGTCCGCTGTAAAATATCATTCGTTCCTAAAGAAATCACAATAAAATCAAAAGACTGCTTTGGAATTTCTTTTACTTTTTCAGATATTTGCTTCGTCGTAAAACCTGTGAATGCACAGACTTGATACTGTACAGAAAATTGCTCTGATAATTTTTCTGCAATCGCACCCACACTACTTTGAGAAATCTCATTGCAACCCACACCAAGCGCAGATGAATCGCCAACAACGAGAATACGGATGATTTTTTCACTCGATCCAATGTGAACAATTCGCTCACCCTTAGGATCATCCAATTTTTTCATTTTAAAATAGAATAAACCCGCTTGCATCCAAACGAATGGGTAGCTCAACTTTTCATAGATATAGCGCATAACCTATTCACCCAATGACGGTTTTAATCCGCCTTTCCACCTGCTCTATATAAAAAGTATCTTCGGTAAAGCGATACATCAAAATCGCTCCCTCATAGTCCGCCACACTCTGCTTTGCAAATCGTCGTGCTTCCTCCTCATCGTACTTGTCAGCAAATAACGGATACATGGCATTTTCCCAATCTTGGAAAAAATCACGAATCAACGGCTTAGCTTCAGGTAACGTTTGTAAAGACTCAATCGAAATAATCGCCATCAAACAGCCAATTTCACCAATAGAAAAATATTGCACCGCTTTGCTGTGCATAGTGGCGAATCGCTCTGCAACACTTAGGCTTTGATCATTCGCAATCGGATTTAAATAGCCAATCAACTGCTGATGAATCTCCTGCAAAATATCCATCAACAACTGCTCTTTATTATTGTAGTAATAATAAAACGCACCCTTCGTCAGCCCACAAGACTTCGCCAACATCTGCATACTGGTGCCTGCATAGCCATGTTGCTTAAACTGTTTGGCACAGTGGCTAATAATTTCGCTACGACTCAGTTTATTTGGACGCATGATTTTCCTAATGTAAGTGCATGTTTTAAATACTATTGAAATTACAAATATTGCTGAAACTGAGCAATCACATGATCCCAAATCTTCTCAGCGCCTTGCCTGAAATAGCCCATATGCCCAATTTGCTTTAAGCCAAATTGTTGCGGTGTAATATCATCATTCTTTAGCTCTGCATTTTTATAATGCACATGCAAGGCATCACGTGAGATCGGCATTGCCCACTCATCATCGGTCGAAGTCACAGCGATGATCGGCGTGGTCACTTTGGCATATTGCGCATGCAAATATTGCATATCAGGGTCGTCAAAGAAATAGTTTGGGTATTTGCACCACTGCTTCCACTGCTGATAAACACCTAAGGGCAAATCCGCTCCCATCTTCAGCTTGCTCCACGGCACATAGCCATAGCGTAGCGCCATCGCAGGAAAGACCACATTCCAAATGATCGACACTTTAAAGGCTTCCACTTTAGGCATATAACCTTTCCAACCCACGCCACTACCAAAGGTCATACACGCCGTGAGTTTCTGCGAATTATTCACCAAACCGAGTGCCTGTCCACCATATGAATGCCCGATGAGAAAAGTCTTGACGCCATCTTTTTCACTTTCATTCGCAACCTGATTAATCACTCCAGATAAATCCAACTGTCCCCAATCGAGATAATCCATCTCAAAGCCTTTCAGCGACTTCGGTGCGGACTGCGCAATACCTCGATAATCAAAAGTAAAGACTTGAAAACCTCGTTCTGCCATATACAGCGCAAAGCGACGATAAAATGCCTGTGGCACACCTGTCGCATTAGCGATGATCATGTTGGCAATAATCTGCGATTTTGGACGATAATGGACACCCGACAACGCATAATTATCTAAGGCTTGAAAGGTCAACGTCTGTTGATCAACTGCTTGTAGGGAGAATTGTGTTTGCGCATTCATCGTATTTCTCTAGATAAAAGGAAATGGTGTTGATCAAAATTTCAGATCATTCAAATTGAAAATCAATAAATAGAAAACAACTATTTACCCTGAAACTTTGGTGGACGTTTTTGCATCATTGCCATCACACCTTCCATCGCATCTTGTGAAGCAAACAAGGCAGGTAGATAACTATTCATTCGATCAAAGGCGTATTGCTGTCCATGCAGTTGCGCTTCGGTCGCTGCTGCAATGAGCGCTTTGACCGCAAGCGGTGAAGCAGCACTGATCTCTTGTGCCATCTCAATCGCACGTTCAAGTTGCTCGCCCTCTTTGGCAATTTCAGAAATCAGATTCAGATCAAGTGCGGCTTTACTGTCGAACTTTTTACCAGTCAATAAATACGGCATGGCTTTTTGCCAACCCGCAGCCTGTACAAAGCGCACCGTCGCTCCCCCAAACGGCATGATGCCACGCTGTACTTCCATTTGTGCAAACTCAGTCTGCTCACTAGCAATGACCGCATCAGCATTTAGCATCAACTCAATGCCTGCGGTATAGCAATAACCATGCACCGCAACGACCATTGGCTTGGTTCGTTGTTTGCCTTTGATGCCCCACGGATTGATGGTTTGATCATCAAAATTGAACACACCATCTTTAATTTTCGGCTGTAGCTCCATCAGGTCGAGCCCAGCAGTGAAATGTTTGCCGTGCGCAAAGATCACCACGCAACGCAAATTATCATCAGCTTCATAAGCGGTTAACTCATCAGCTAAGGCATGAATCAGGTGGCTATCAAAAGCATTGTATTTTTCTGCACGGTCAAGTCCGAGCAATAAAATATGATCATGGATAATTTCACGGCTGACTTTGCCATGATGATTTTGTTCTGCACTCATTGTACTTTTCCAATATTTTTAAATTGATAACTATATTTTTAAACGATCGTTTATTAACTGTCAAATAATTCTTATGATTTATTGTCGCTGGCTGATGTTACAAAATATTATACTTTAGTCATAAAACTGCCAAATATATAACCAATAGGAATGAATTAGTTTATTTTTTATTATAAATATGTAGTACAATCCGCCTCTTTGTATTTTTAAGGCTTCACCCGATGCAACCGAAAAAAATTGCCCTGTTGCTCCTCATTCAATCTGCAATGATCAGCAGCGCTTTCGCTAGCGATCAATCTGAGTCAAAAGGCTTTGTTGAAGATGCGGATGGCTCTGTCTTATTCCGTACTGGCTTTATCCACCGAGATAAGAAAAGTGGTCCAAAAGATGAAAGCTCATATGCACAAACTGCAATTGTGAATTTGGACTCAGGCTACACCAAAGGCATCGTTGGATTCGGTGTGGGCGCTGTAGGCGATTTTTCTGTTGGACTTGGTGACAATAACAATTCTGGCAACAACATGGTGCCACGTAACGATCAAGGTGAACCCTACGATCACTGGTCACGTGGTGGCGGTTTTGTGAAAGCACGCATTTCAAATACAGATGTGCGTTATGGTACACAAGTTTTAGATTTGCCTGTTTTGGCAAGTAATACAGCACGACTTGTTCCTGAATATTTCACAGGGACATTGATCAACAGCCGTGAAATTAACAATGTCGAATTGATTGCTGGTAAGTTCACCAAAAACCAATTTTCAGATCAAATCTCTACCGATGAAAACGAACTCGATCGTGCAACAGTTTGGGGCGTGAAATATCAATTGAATGATCAAACCAAATTGGCGTATTACGGTGTGGATAATAAAGATCGTTTAGAACGTCATTATGCCAATGCTAATTATACCTACCCAGTTGCGAAAGGTACGTGGACATTCGACTTCAGTGGTTATCATACCGATTGGGATCAAGAAGCGAATGGCTACTTATATTCATATTCAGGCAACCCTGATGATGACTATCAAAACTCGATTTGGGGTGTTTCGACGAGCTATAACACTGGTCCACACAACATTATGTTGGCTTACCAACAAAATACAGGTAATGTCGGCTATGATTATAATCGTGGTAAAGGTATGGCTGACGGTGGTCAAACCATCTACGTACCAAACTCGTATTTGTCAGACTTTATCGGTAATGATGAAAAATCAGTACATCTGCAATACAACTACAATTTTGCCAACTTCGGCTTAAAAGGTTTGAATTGGACGAATGCAGCTGTGTATGGCTGGGATATTGATGTTGCAGACGACGCAGATCGTACGCAACTGGTCAGTGACAACTCGGAAGAATACGAATTCTTTAGCCAAGTAAAATACACCGTACAAAGTGGTTTTGCCAAAGATGCAAGCTTGCGTGTTCGCCACTCTTACTACCGTGCAGATGACGAATATGATGCAACTTACATTGGCGACACCAATGAATGGCGTTTATTCTTGGACATTCCTGTGAATTTGTTCTAAATCGCTTCATGTGAGAATCTAAGATATAAAAAACCGACGCTTTATTGAGCGTCGGTTTTTTATCAGTTGATTGAAAAATTTTGGAGCTTAGCGATAACCACCTATCACCGCAAGAGACACACTCGTCATCACCACACCAAGGATAATCAATGCCAATATCGCCAGTAACGGTGACAAATCAATCATCCCCATGTTTGGCATGATCTTACGAAAAGGCGCAAATAATGGCTCCGCAAGCTCTTGAATCGCTTCGGTAAATGGCCCACTCTTTTGGGTGAAAAGTGTCACCCAACTCATAATAATTGCCGCAAAGATCAAATAACGACAAAAGGTCAGCACACCATCCGTCACTGCCATCAATGTGCCCAGCAACAAACTATCCGCACCTGAGGCCAGATTTTTGTAATGTGCATCAAAAATCGTGATGCCACCAGCCATATTACTCAACACCGACACTTTGACCAAGTACAGAAGGATCAGCAAGATGATCGCCGCAAGATTGATACGACCCTTTGCAGGCTTCGGTAGCGATCGATTTAATACATCAACAAACTGCGTAGCTTTGACTGTCGATTGCACCACAGGATTAAAAAAATTAATCCCCGCAAGTTGCATCAAAAATCGCAAGAACACTAATAAAATTAGAACATTGAGTAAGACATTAAGCAGTAGCGCCAAAGGATTTCTCTCAAACTATTAAAAAACTGACCTAATTTATTTGGAATTGAGCTTTTCTGCAAGCTCTTCTGCCAAAGTTGCGCTACGTTTTTCAGCTGCTGCCAGTGCCGCTTGGATATGTTGACTGACTTGATAATGGTCAAATGTTTCAATGGCGGCTTGTGTTGTACCATTTGGTGAAGTGACATTACGACGCAATTGACCAGGTGTATGCTCACTGGTGATCGCCATTTGCGCCGCACCAAGCGCAGTTTGTAAAGTCAATGCCGTCGCTGTTTTTTCATCTAACCCAAGATTTTTACCACCTTGAATCATCGCTTCCATGATGTAGAAGAAATATGCAGGACCTGAACCTGACACTGCCGTCACCGCATCGATCTTTTTCTCTTCATCGACCCAAATCGTCAAACCAGTTGCCGCCATCACTTGTGACGCCACATCACGATCTTTTTGGGAAATGTGCGATTCTGCAAATAAGCCATGCGCGCCACTTTGCACCAGTGCTGGGGTATTTGGCATCACGCGCACGATACGGTCATAGCCACCCAAGATCGACTTAAACACGCTAATCGGCGCACCAGCTGCGATAGAGATGACCAATTGATTTGTCATCAACTCAGCCAGTGGACTTAATACATCAGCAAGCATCTGAGGCTTCACTGCCACCACGACCACATCTGCATTGGCAATCGCTTCGGCATTATTATCAGTCACATTGACATCTTGCTCACGCAAAATTTCTTGAATCTCAGGCACAGGATCAGACACTGTAATACGGGTTGCAGGCAGTCCTCGAGCGATCATACCACTGATCAATGCCTGCGCCATATTGCCACCACCAATAAACGTAATATTCTGATCCATTGCTTTCGTTACCTCTAATTTTTAAATTTAAAATGCAGGCTGGGATTGCATACTTGATTTAAATCACTCACGCTCAAGTATTGGCAACCAGCCATTTGGCTCGACAAATTCACTATCCGCCAACCAAAAACCCAATGGGGTAAACACCCCCAACGGCACATTATGGTACATTAATATTTGAGTTTGATGACGAAACCAAGGGGCGATTTTGGCTTCTTGTAACATTTTCTTCAAAAAACGGTGATCTTTTCGCCCATTTAAGCGAATTTTCTCCCCACCTTGTCGTGGATTAAGCATTAAAATCTGATTCAATACATCCAATTTCAAACCATCTTGTCCATTCTCGACAGTGTTTATTTTGAAATTTTGTCCTGCCAATGTCATGTCATTATGCAGTGAAAATTTAATTTCCGTTGGCTGAATCGGTTCCTGTATTGCTTGCCATTTTTGTGCTGTATAGCGATACAACACATTTTCATAGCGCATAAAGTACAAACTAGACCAATGCAACACACTATTCGTATCTTCTCTTGCATCAATCACTTCAGCATTGAGTCGCTCTACCATCGCCAACGGTGGACGATAATTTTCATCACCTTGCATCCAAGCCGATAAAAGCTGTCGCTGACGGGGCGTAGATAATGTTTTTAAATTGCGAATATTTAAACAGCCTTCATCATCGACACAGTATTGAATATCTTGTGCCAATACTTCTTGCAAAATTTGATCTGCATCTTGCATCAGGATCGCTGTTCTCGACAAGCTATCTTGTGCATGAGGAATACGTTGCTCAATCAATGGTAAGATTTGAGTGCGATACCACACCCGATCAAAATCATCATCATGGTTCATCGGATCAATGACATAATCAAAGCCCAACTGCCCAGACCATTGTTTAGCCCATTGCTGAACCTGTTTTTTTGACAATGATAAAAGCGGTCGCCAAATAAAGTAGTTTTTAATATCAGATGAATTTGAGCTTTGAATTGAGCGAGTTTGCCATGCTTGCATCGCAGACAGACCACGTACCCCTGCACCTTGAAATAGGCGCATCAATAGTGTTTCAGCTTGATCTTGTTGATGATGTCCGAGGATTAATACATCATTTTCATTTAGTTCATTTTCAAAAGCGTGATAACGTGCTTTGCGCGCCTCCGCCTCAAGATTGCCCTGTGCCACATCGACTTGAATCAATTTGCAAGGTATAGCCAGTTTTTCACAATGCTGTGCAACCAAATCTGACCATTTTGCACTATCCGCTTGAAGCTGATGATCAATAGTGATGACTTTGAATTGACAATGACTCAATTGATCAGAAGTCAGATCAGCAAATAGATAAAGCAGTAGCATGGAATCCATGCCACCGCTACATGCGAGAACAATAGAAGTGTCGTGAGAGCTTTGATCGAGTGTTTGCGTTTGAGCGATTAGACGCTGGCGAAATTGTTGCTGCCAAACTTCATCAAACGTTGGTAGCGTGCTTCGCATCGTTCATCTGCATCCATTTGCATAAGTCGGTCGAGTTGGACTTTGAGCTGTTCTTGTAGTGCGTGCATCACTTTGATTGGATTGAGGTGTGCGCCCTCGCCTTCATCAATCACTGTTTCAACAATGCCAAGCTGATGCAGACGATCAGCGGTCAATGCCAACGCTTGGCTGGCTTGCTCTGCTTTTTCTGCGGTTTTCCACAGAATCGAGGCACAGCCTTCAGGTGAAATTACCGAATAAATGCTGTGTGAAAGCATCATCACATGATCAGCAACACCAATCGCCAGCGCACCACCCGAGCCGCCTTCACCTAGCACCGTGGCAATCACAGGAACTTTTAACGCAGAAAGCTTTGCAAGATTTTTAGCGATCGCCTCAGCTTGCCCACGTTCCTCTGCACCAACACCGGGATAAGCGCCCATGGTGTCAATAAAAGTAAATACAGGTAAATTGAAGCGTTCAGCCATTTCAAAAAGGCGTTGTGACTTGCGATAACCTTCAGGATTACACATCCCGAAGTTGTGTTGTAGTCGCTCACGTGTACTACGACCACGATGCTGACCGACCACAATCACAGGCTGACCATAGAAACGTGCAACACCACCAACCAAAGCACCATCGTCACCGAAGACACGATCGCCATGCAAGGTATCAAAATCAGTGAATATCTCACTGGCATAGTCCAAAAACTGCGGGCGTTCTGCATGACGTGCAATCTGCACCGTTTGCCATGTTGGAGATATTTTTGCCTTGCTATTCATGCGATGCACTCTTTCCTTCGGTAATATTTCCTAGCAATGAAAAGTTTGAATCATCATTTACATCTAATGCATTCAAAACATTACTCAGATGAACTTACCATTATTTAGCTTCTTCAATGTCCTGATCAGAATCAATAAGCAACTCTACATGCCAATGTTTAAATTGGACTTGTTCATCTTGCAACTCTGCGATCAATAAAGGCCATTGTTTCACATCACCAGAAATGGTCAATTGCCAAGACTGCTCATTTTTCACCTTTAACTCAAACGCAGGCAAGTCTGCATCACTGCGACTATGATTGAGCAAAACTGCCAAGCGAAGTAGCAAACATAAATACACTAAACGCTCAGTACCGCTTTTTTTCACATCATTGAGCGCATCATGACGGAGCTTACGGCGATGATGTGATACGAGGTGAGACAAATGATTTTGATCAATTTGTGAAAAACCTGGAATATCTGAATGTTGCAGTAGATATGCGCCATGACGATGATAACCACCGTGACTAATCGCCAAGCCAATCTCATGCAAATAGGCTGCACGGCGCAGTAGATCGCCATCTTCAACGGATAAATCCAAAGTCTTTGCAGACTGATCAAAAAGTTGTTGTGCTGTTTCTACCACACGCTCTGCTTGCTTTTGATCTGAGCCATAGCGGCCCATCATCGCCTGCACACTACGATCACGAATATCCTCGTGACGGAAGCGACCAAGCAAGTCGTACATCACGCCTTCTCGCAGAGCGCCGTCAGAAAATGCCAATTTTTCAATTTTTAAGACATCAAATACAGCATACAAAATCGCCAATCCAGCTGGCAAAACCTGACGTCGATCATCACGCAAACCATCAAAATCAATTTTGGAAACATGATCAAATTTTAATAATTTGTCTTTAAGCTTGTGCAAACCTTCACGAGTGACATTGTCTTGCTCATCGCTCAGATTCATATTGACCATGATCTGACGGCAGGCTTTGATCGTACCGCTTGAGCCAACCACAGTATCCCAACCTGTTTTGAGATAATTACTGGCAATTGCGCTCAACTCTTTACGTGCGGCAACGACTGCTTTATCAAATGCTTTTTGCGTAATGTCACCATCAGGGAAATACGCTTTGGTATATGCCACACAACCCATCTGCAAAGATTCGGTGTGTAACGGTTCAAACTCTTCACCAATAATAAACTCGGTCGAACCACCGCCAATATCAACCACCAAACGACGTCCGCCATTTGCCATGGTATGTGAAACACCGAGATAAATCAGCCGAGCTTCTTCTCGTCCTGCAATGATTTCGATTGGTTTCGGCAAGATTTCCGCTGCTTTTTGCATAAACTCATCGCCATTCTCAGCTTGACGAAGTGCGTTGGTCGCAACGATGCGCATACGATTGCGAGGGACTGCGCTTAAACGCCCTACAAATCGTGAAAGGCAAGCCAAACCACGCTGTTGCGCAGCCTCACTCAAATAATTATTCTCATCCAACCCTGCTGCAAGTTGCACTTTCTCTGACATTGATGCAACTTTTTTCACTTCACCGTGATCAACACGTGCTATCGCCAAGTGAAAACTATTTGACCCCATATCAATTGCAGCAAGCAATTCATCATCAATCAAAAAATCTGACATTCTCAAAAAAGACCCCAAAATCTCACTTTCATAGCCTAATCGACTATGCACCTTTTTAAAAGAATTAATGTTGAAAAAAACATGATGATCGTCTGAATTTTGACGAATTAAATCATCGCTAAGTATTGAAATGTCATAAATATCGCCATTAGCGATGATCAGGATTAAAACTATCTATGATGGATTGGGCTGAAAACCTTGAAAAAAAATCCAATGCCATCATAATTCCCTTAAGCCAAGTTTCATTGCCTTGCGAATTAAAGCAAAAGTCAATGCACTTGAAAACGAATCAAATCAATCATTGGAGCCATCCATGTCAGACAAAATTATTAATACATCTGATGAGCAGTTTAAATCAGACGTTTTAGACAGCGACACCCCTGTACTTGTAGACTTTTGGGCAGCATGGTGTGCGCCATGTAAAGCCATTGCACCAGTACTCGAAGATTTGGCTGGCGAATATGATGGCAAACTCAAAATTGCAAAAGTCGATGTGACCACAGCAGAAGACACTGCGGTGAAATACAACATTCGTAATATTCCTGCACTACTGATCTTCAAAAATGGTGAAGTGGTTGCACAGCAAGTCGGCGCTGTACCCAAATCAAAATTGGTTGAATTTATTGATAGCAATATCTAATCGCCAAGTCAAAGTTTTAAATGCAGCAAAAATGGCAAAAGAATTTCGGTTCTTTTGCTTTTTTCTTACTATTTTTTAGCAAACATCTTTTAAACTGCTATTCTTTAAAAAATCAGCACGAATCCTAAAGTGGGAAAATATTTAATAGAAACTCGACTAAAAACCTTATTTCTGTATGATTTTCAATTGACAAAGCACCTATACTCTCTTATAGTCCATAAACAATTAAATCACCATTGATTTACGACATTTGTCGGGTGATTTGATGAACAATAAGATCGCCACTCGGCTTATCAAATCTCGCTTTTAGCCTCAATAACTATTTTGAATGCATCTGTGCAGGTATCTTGCTATTCGCAATACAGCATTTTTGCAAAGCGACGTGCGAACTTATCATCCCCGCTTTTTCTATATTACTTTTTTATCGCAGCCTAAAGCACTGAATATCCTCGTATGAATTTAACTGAACTTAAGAAAAAACCAATCGGCGAATTGATCAAAATTGCTGAATTTATGGGCCTTGAAGGTATGGCTCGTAATCGCAAACAAGACATCATTTTTGCGATCTTAAAACGTCACGCCATGAACGGCGAAGAAATTTTTGGCGATGGCGTATTAGAAATTTTATCTGATGGCTTTGGCTTCTTGCGCTCTGCGGCGGGTTCTTATCTCGCAGGCCCTGATGACATCTATATCAGCCCGTCACAGATTCGCCGTTTCAATTTGCGTACAGGCGACACCATTACTGGCACGATTCGCCCGCCGAAAGAAAGCGAACGATATTTTGCCCTATTAAAAGTCAATCAAATTAACTATGACACGCCTGAAAACTCCCGCAATAAAATTCTCTTTGAAAACCTCACGCCACTTTTCCCGACTGAGCAATTGGTCATGGAACTGGGTAATGGTTCGACTGAAGATTTGACTGCACGGGTGGTCGATTTGGTTGCGCCCATTGGTAAAGGTCAGCGTTCTATCATCGTTGCACCGCCAAAAGCAGGTAAAACCATTCTATTGCAAAACATTGCACAATCGATCGTGCGTAACAACCCTGAAGTGTTCTTAATCGTTCTGCTCATTGACGAACGCCCAGAAGAAGTAACGGAAATGGAGCGTACGGTGCGCGGTGAAGTGGTCGCATCGACTTTTGATGAATCCCCTGCTCGCCATGTGCAAGTCGCTGAAATGGTTATCGAAAAAGCCAAACGTCTTGTTGAACACAAAAAAGACGTGGTGATCTTGCTCGATTCAATCACTCGTCTAGCACGTGCTTATAACACAGTGATTCCATCATCAGGTAAAGTCTTGACAGGTGGTGTCGATGCGCATGCTTTAGAACGCCCTAAACGTTTCTTCGGTGCGGCACGCAATATTGAAGAAGGTGGCTCACTGACCATTATCTCGACTGCATTGATCGAAACTGGCAGTAAGATGGATGATGTGATCTACGAAGAATTCAAAGGTACAGGTAACCAAGAAGTTACCCTAGATCGCCGTATCGCAGAAAAACGTGTCTTCCCTGCCATGAATATCAAAAAATCAGGTACCCGTCGTGAAGAGCGCCTGATGGATGAAGATAAGCTACGTAAAGTTTGGATTCTACGTAAATTGCTTCACCCTATGGATGAGCTTGCCGCGATGGAATTCTTATTAGATCGCATGAAAGAAGCCAAAACCAATGACGACTTTTTTGATCAAATGAAACGCAAGCAATAAACACGAAAAGTAGTGAAATGAACGTCAAATTTGCATAAATTTGGCGTTTTTTTATGCAATTTACTTTTGGTTGACAAACATTACACTTTTTTACACTCATTTACGTCAATTATTTGGGCAAATCGTAGTTTTTAATAAAAATTAATTTAATAAGTATTTTCAGCGTATTAAGAAAATAAAGTTAGTTTTAAATCTTGTCATAATTGCCAAATCTGCTTAATTTTGCATTCTCGATTTGTTTTTTTCATCAATCACTACAATTTTGCTAGTAGAAAATAAATTTGCGTGGTGATAGCATAATATCTAAGCTGAATGACTTGTTAGCAAAACATCCTATGCGAGGGATCGTTAACAAATTATTCTTAACTTTAATCTCAATTATATAGAGAGAGATGCCATGTTATTCAAAAATATCGCTATTGCAACTGCTATCGCTGCTTCTTTAACTTTCGTTGGCTGTGCTAAAAAAGCTGACGAGGCTGCTGCTGACGCTAACGCAGCTGCTACTGACGCTGAAGTAGCTGCTACTGAAGCTGAAGCTGCTGCTGACGCTGCTGCTGCAACTACTGACGGTACTGACGCTGCTGTAGATCAAGCGACTGACGCTGCTGCTGCTGCTGCTGACGCTGCTACTGATGCTGCTGACGCTGCTACTGACGCTGCTGCTGTTGCTACTGACGAAGCTGCTGAAGCTATGGACGCTCCAGCTGAAGAAGCTGCTCAGTAATCAGTTTACTGATCAAGTGAAAAAGAGAGCCATTGGCTCTCTTTTTTATTGGGCGGATTCAAGCAGCAAGTGCAACGGTATAAAAATTCGCCATCACTTCGCTAGGCGTTCGCCATCCTAAACTCTTTCTAGGACGGTTGTTTAAAGCA
>LUOR01000006.1 GCA_001626925.1 Moraxellaceae bacterium REDSEA-S32_B1 | reverse complement strand
ACTTAGCCTCAGAAATATGTGAACGCTTACAATACTTGTTTAAACCAGTCATAGCCTAACTTTAACACCTTTTGATTTGTGGTAAAGTTATCTAGACCCAAGTGTAAAGTCGCCATTATCGGTGCTGGTCCTGCGGGACTGGCGTGTGCCGAAGTATTGGCAGAACGTAGCGATTTTGACATCAACATCTACGAGCAAAAACCATCGGCAGCACGTAAATTCCTCATGGCGGGCAAGACAGGGCTTAACATTAGCCATAATGAGCCACTTGGCGATTTTATTGATCGTTATGATCATGCCGAGTGGCTTCGTCCGATGGTTGAAGCGTTCCATGCTGAGCATATTCAGGCATGGATGCAGGACTTAGGCATCGAGTCCTATATTGGTAGTTCGGGGCGGATTTTCCCCAATGAGATGAAAGCAGCGCCACTGCTTCGAGCGTGGTTAAAACGATTGCAAAATCAAGGGGTAAAATTTCACTATCGCCATCAAGTCCGTCATATTCAAGATGGTGAAATCACCGTCATTGACCTTCAAAACAGTGATCTCAAAAATGATCAAACTCGCACTGAACAGGTCGATGCTATCGTGTTGGCATGTGGCGCAGTGTCGTGGTCACAGCTTGGTAGCGATGGACGTTGGCAGTCGTGGTTAGATGATGCGCAGATTGAACCGTTCCAAGCCAGTAATGTCGGTGTCTGCGTGCCGTGGTCAGACTTTATGCAGGCGCATTTTGGACAACCGTTAAAGCGCATTCGTGCATGGGCGGAAGGTGATGCACCACAGTTTGGTGAGATGGTGATTAGCCATTATGGTCTGGAAGGTGGTTTGGTCTACCGTTGTAACCGTGCCTTGCGTGGACATTTCAGTACAGAAGATGACCGCTCAAAAACAGCGAAACTTTATCTCGACTTGCTTCCTGCATTCAGTCAATCCGAGATTTTGGACAAGTTACAACATGGCAAAAAGCTGTCTTTAAATACGCTATGGCAACGTATCGGCTTGGATAAAACTAAAATTGCCCTGATACGTGATGTGGTGGCAAAGTCCGACTGGAACGATCATGTGAAAATGGCACAGTACATCAAGCAACTCGCTATCAATGTGCAATGCTTTCGTTCGATCGAAGAGGCGATAAGCTGTGCGGGTGGTATCAAGCAAGATGCTTTGGATGAAAACTTAAAACTAAAAAATAGCCGAGCGATCTATGCTTGTGGTGAGATGCTCGACTGGGATGCGCCGACAGGTGGCTATCTGCTGACAGCTTGTATGGTAAGTGGGCGATGGGTAGGTGAGCATTTAGATCATAATTTTGCCAATTTAAACTCATGTTAAAATAAATGTGGTTGAATCTGCTCAGCTCGAAACGTGTTAGGCAGGTGAATTCTTATTTCCCTGTCAACGCCTCACCCTCAAAGGTCACACCATCCCAACCATTCACCATAAACTGACGAATATTTTGATGATCTGTGCCGTCAGGTGTCGCTAAAACCGACTGATAATGTTCAGCAAATAAACGCAAAGTCTGCGTTTGATCTAAACCGTTCAGCTTAGCAAAACTCAATACTTTAGCACTGCCTTGATTTTGTTCTGCAGTGTTGTGCTGAGCACCATTTTGAAATACAGTCGGTGTGTGCTGATAGTGCATGTCGATCAAGCTGATTACATCGCTAAACTTTGCCGTGCCTGCCTCAAGCTGTACCAATAAATCATTGACCAATCTTGGCTGTAAAGTTTTTGTCATTTTGAATCTCTAAAAATTGCATGAATGGTGCATAGCCTAACAAGAGTGCTATCAAAGTACAATTTGATTATAGTCATAGTATCTTAATTACTCATTTTCAAACTGCGTGTTTAAATCAAGTTTAGAAAGTGTTTCTGTGGCAATTTCATCTCGATAAAAATTGGTGTATGTTAGGTTTTTCAATCAAAAATATTAGAAGACGATATGGTAGCGCGAAATATTCTGATCACTGGCGCATCGAGTGGATTGGGTGAGGCATTGGCACGCTATTGTGCCAGTCAGGGGTGCAATCTTGCATTGGTGGCACGCCGCCTAGAAAATCTAGAACAGATCGCCGAGCAAATCCGTGAGCAATACCATGTCCGTGTTGAGGTCGCACAGCTTGATGTGAGTGCGCATGACAAGATTTTGCCGATCTTTATGGGGTTACACGACTTGCTAGGACAGATTGATTGTGTGGTGATTAATGCAGGTGTGCTGTCACTGCGTAAGCTTGCAGATCATCGTCTAAAAAATGATGCACACAATTTTAATATCAATGTGATTTCTGCGATTGCCTGTAGTGATGCGGCACAACATCTTTTTCAATATCAAGGCGGAGGTGGACAGATTGCTGTGGTGTCGTCGTATAGCGCATTTATTGCCTTGCCAAAAGCAGCGAGTTACTCGGCGAGTAAGGCGGCGGTGGCAAGTTATTTTAATGCGATTCGCCCGATGCTCACTAAACGAAATATTAATGTCACGATACTTTATCCAGGATTTGTGAAGACTGATATTTTGGGGAATTTTAAAGCCAATTCTGCGTTGCTTGCTACGCCTGACCATGTGGCAAAGCTGATGTATCAAGCCATTGATGCAAAAAAAGCCGAAGCCATTGTGCCACCATTACCATGGAAAATATTGTATGGCATTCAACAAATCACACCGAATGCGCTACTGCGTTTGGCAAGTCGTTGGATTTAGTCAGGGTATTGGTTAGGTTTTGGGTTTAGAGGTTCGTCGTTTTTAGGGTAGCTTTTTAGGATAACTTTTTAGGATAAGTTTGCATGATGTTTTTATGGGTGGCATTGGGCGGTGCGATCGGTGCAAGTGGACGCTATGCGCTCAGCCTATTACTGCCTGTGGCACAAGGCACCTTTCCGTGGGCGACGTGGTGGGCGAATATTATCGGCTGTATCTGCGCAGGAGCATTCTTTGCTGCCAGTGAGCGCTTTGTCAGTTTGCAAGGTGAATGGCGACTGTTCTTGATGGTCGGGATTTTAGGTGGCTTTACCACATTTTCGAGTTTTGGTTTAGAGAGCTTTCAACTACTGAAACTCGGGCACTACGGTTTGGTTTTGAGTTATGTGTTAAGTAGTGTGCTGGTTGGGATTTGTGCGTTGGCTTTAAGTTATTACGGTTTTAGAGTGCTTGTTTTTCAATAAGTCATTCTTCAGTAAATGATTTCGCAGGTTCAGGTCATGGATATACTTGAGCGATCAGCACTTGGCTCGTAGAATAAAGCCCTCATTTTCAATTCAAATTTTTAGATTAATTCTCGGAAAGGCTATGACGAAACCAACGCAACAGATTGAAAACAATAATAAAGTGACTAAAAATACAGCACAGCAATCGCAATCGGCATTTGAACAACAACTTCGACAAAAAGCACAACAAGGTGATGGCGTGGCATGTTTTCAGTTGGTGGAGCATTTTGAACGTAAAGCACCTGCACAGAACAAACTGGAATCACAAAATCGAATCAATCTATTGGTGCAATCATCGAATCAAGGCGTTGGCGCAGCGAGTATTTTGCTTGGTCGTTGGTATTTGACAGGTCACTATGTGGCAAAAGACTCTGCCAAAGCGATTATGTTTTTTGAACATGCGGGCAATGTCTGCAAAGATTCTTTTGGTTTTTACCAGTTGGCGGAAATGTTCCAAACGGGTAAAGGTGTTAGCGTCAATACCGAAAAAGGTTTGGATTATTTGAAAAAAGCGGTGGCGATGAATAATCCCGAAGCGATTTTCACCTATGCCAATCAATTGCTGAAAACCGATGTGACGCTAGCCTTTCAACTGCTCAAAGACAATTATAAAAAACAAAAGCATTTAAAAAGTTTGCTGTTTATCAATGATGCACAACAACTTGATCAGGACAAAGTACAGCAATACCTCAAGGAAAATGCCGAGCAAGATCACTTTACCAGTGCGCTATATGCGTTTCGACTATTGCAAGCAGGGGATGCAAAACAAGCCGAAGACTATGCAGAACGTGCGATTAAAGCGAATAATCCGATTGGATTCTACGTGCGAGCTTTGATCGAGCTTCAAGATAAAAAAGGCGATGCAGAAAAGGCACAGCAATACATGCTCCAAGCGGCGCAGTTTGGTCATGTCGAAGCTGCATATCGTGCAGGTATGACCAGTCTACAACAGGTTGATCAACTGCCTGATGAGGCTTCGAAAAAGCAGATGTTACAGCAGAGTTTACAACTGCTTGCACAAGCGGCACAGTCAGGTTTTGCTGCAGCACAGTTCTCACTGGGGCAATGTTGGCTACAAGGTGTCGGTGTAGAGAAAAATCCAAAAGAAGGTATGGCGTGGATAGAGCGTGCAGCACAGCAGGGTCATGTCGATGCGGCATTTGCTTTGGCGTTGAATCTGCCTGTGGATCATGAACAACATTTACCATTGCTCAAACATGCTGCCGATCAAGGTCATACCAAAGCCATGATTTGTATGGGAATCTATGCGCAGAATCATAGACAAGCGGAGCAAGGTTTAAAGTGGTTTGAGTTGGCAAAATCTCGTGGTGAGATTCGAGCGGACTACATGCTTGCTGTGGCTTATCGTGATGGGCTTGGTGTTGACGTGGATAGCACTAAAGCGATTGAGTTATTCAAAACCTCTGCGGACAATGGCGATGCGGATGCCATGTATGCGCTGTACCAAGCTTATCGAGATGGTAACGGTGTGCGCAAAAATAAAAAATCCCAAGCGAAATACTTAAACATGGCAAAACAAGCGAAACATCCTGAAGCGTTGAAAGTCACAGAAGAATAAGAACAGACGTGGTAGGCAAAAAAAACGAAGTAACTCGGGGGAAGTTACTTCGCAGAGGAGGATAGTTGCAGAGTAGACAAGCCACTTGCCTCAATCCCATGAAAAATGCTCAAAAGATTTAAAAGCTACATCATGATAACATCTAGGGAATGTCATCAGGATATGGGATTATAATAACAAGGCGACACCAAATGTTATATTATAACAATGTAATGGTTTGCAAGCAGGGTGTAACTGCCATTACATCCGATTAACACTGTAAGCAACACTCAAGACCCACACCAAGCGGTGCAATGCTAATTATGTGGGTTGGTTTGGGATCAACTGCTCGAATAAATCATTCATATTATCATGTACTTTGAGGTTGATCAGATTCCAGTAATGCCCTGAAACCGTTCGATTAACCATCAGCGTATCAGGCGAAGGTTGGAAACTATCCCAATATTTCAACGATTGTTTGACCAATGCCACACCATCATGATGCGATGAATTTTCTGCAAAATCATAATTGGTCACCAATGGGCGCATAAGCACTTCCAACCAATCTAAATACAATTGTTGTGGAATCTGTCCTTTGTCCGTGCGTACGTTCAATGCTCTTAAATCGGCTTCAATCGCAGGAATATTTTTTTGACGTGCAGCATTGATCAGATGTTTATAGGTATTGACGATCTCGTTATTTAAAGTCTTCACACCACCATAATCATAAACAATCACGCTGCCATCTTCACGAAAGGCAAAATTGCCAGGGTGTGGATCGCAGTGAAAACGCTTGAGATAGAAAATCTCTTGTCCAATCGCTTGGAAAAGTCGTCGTCCGAGCTCATTACGTTTTTCCAAATCCCACGTACTTGCAGTTTCAATGCTTTCACCGACTTCTTGACTCAAGGTCAAAATGCGTCGTGAAGAATATTCGGGAAAAACTGAAGGAATAATAATTTTGTCATCCAGCTCGGCGTGGAAAGTCTTAAAGACGTGCAGATTTTGCGCTTCGATTTCGTAGTTGAGTTCGGTGTAAAGACTTTCCCGAATTTCATCGAAGATCTCATCTTGTAGCTTACGATCAATTTTCAATACACCCATTAGACGCAAGGCAAGACGGACTTGTTTAAGATCACTTTCGCAGGCCTCATCAACGCCAGGATATTGCACTTTGACGACGACGGCTTGACCATTTTTCAGTGTGGCTTTATGCACTTGACCGATCGAGGCGGCGGCAAATGGCATTTCATCAAAGGATTGGAACAATTCAGCGAGTGGTTTGCCCAGTTCTTTTTCGACTTGATTTTTAATGAGTGCAAAAGGCATTGCAGGCGCTTGACGTTGTAGTTTGGCAATCGCAGTTTGCACTTCGGCAGGGAAGATGTCTTTGTACTGCGAGGCGATTTGCCCGACTTTCATCACTGCGCCTTTCATTTCCCCTAAGGTTTCAGCGATTTTGATACCGATCTCTTGATACAGGGCGGAGCGAGCTTGCAGTTTTTTTTCTTCATCTGCATTGATGTTTTTGATCGAACTGGTGACGGCTTTGCCTGCGATACTTGCTGTCATGCCTGCCAGCTTCATAAAACGTCGTCCTGCCGATGCTGTATTGTCTGCCATAATCTACTTACCGTGTGCGCTGTTTTATCGTGTCATGGAATGTGTTTGAAAATGAATAAGCCATCTTCATTTCATGCTTTGACTTTAATTTCCAAACGTATATTTTACAAGTGAGCTTGTGTGAGCAATAGTTACGGCTGGCTGATTAAAATGATTAATTAAGAGTGTTTAAACCGTTTGAGTTTCGTATTGCTATACAACAATCGCCAAATCAACAAAATACACGCCACAAACAAACCAATAATTAAGCCAACCCAAACCCCCGCAGCGGCAAAATCGGTATAACGAGTGAGGTAAACGCCAATTGGAAATGCCACAATCCAATAGGCAAATAGCGTGATCCACATTGGACTTTTGGTGTCTTGCATGCCACGTAAACAACCTGCCGCCGTGACTTGCCACGCATCGACCAACTGGTACGCCACCGCATAAATCACCAAACCATATGCCACAGTGAAGACTTCAGGATTGCCATTATAAATTTGGATAATCCAAGCACGGCAAAGCCACAATAAAATCATCGTCGTACATGCAAAGAGTGTCCCGACGATAAAGCCAAGCTTTTGTACCTGACGCATGGCATCGAAGTTTTGCGCACCATAATATTGTCCGACTCGAATAGTCAGTGCCATTGCCAAAGACAACGGAATCATAAACAACTGCGAAGTGATCGAAATGGCGATCTGATGGGCTGCGGTGATAATTTCCCCAAGTGGACTAACCACCAATGCGGCTGTGCTAAAAATACTGACTTCAAAGAAAATCGCTAAACCAATCGGCAAGCCGAGAAGAGCGATGCGTTTACACCACAGCGGATCAAGCTTTTCAAATCGCTCAAATAACCGCACATCCGCAAAAGTCTTGGCATGTTTGATATAAAAAAATAAAACTATCAACATTAACCATTGCAAGATCGCATTCGCCACACCACAGCCTGCACTACCCATCACAGGCAAACCAAATAGACCGTGCATAAATACATAGTTCAATGGCACAAGTATAGGCAATGCCAAAAGGCTAATTGTTGTCACCACACGAGGATGCCCCAAAGCCTCGGCATAACAACGCAATACGGTATAGAGCGTAATCGCAGGAATGCCAAAAGCAATCGTATGCAAAAATAAACCTGCTTTGGCATGGAGATTTTCAGGGACTTTGAGTAGATGAAAAAACTGTGGCATGACGTGTAAAACCATCATTCCGACTAAGCCAAGAAATAAAGCAATCCACAAAGCTTGATGGCTAATGGTTGGAATCTCGTCGGTTTTCTTTGCGCCAAGTGCAGCTGCGATTAAAGGCGAAGTAGCGAGCATAATGCCACTACACAACAACATCACAGGCATCCAAATCCCCACCGCAACAGCCACCGCAGCCAAATCCGCAGCGGAAAGCTGACCTGCCATAATGGTGTCGATCAAGCCAAAACCAGCCTGCGCAAATTGCGTGACTAAAATTGGAATCATCAAATGTAGCAGTTGTTTCAGTTCAAAAGTGAAATGCGATGGCGTAGACATAAAATCTCAGTGGGAAAATAAAATGTGAATCGTAAATGAATTAAGCGTGTGTAAACGGTGAGAGCTCTTCGATCAAACTAGCGTTGTAAGGTAAAGATAATCCCGATGGCGATGAGTATCGCACCCAAAAGACGTTGCCAGTTTACAGGATTTTTCTCCACACCGATGAGTCCAAAATGATCTAACAACATCGACATGATCACCTGACCAAAGAGCACCAATCCAGTAAAGGTCAAAAAACCGAGTTTCGGTGCAGTATAAATACTGGCTGTGACCGCATACACCCCAAGCAACCCGCCAACCCAAAGCCAAACTGGTATTTCATTTAGTTGTGATAATGTTGGCTTTAATGCCGAACCATTCCACATCATGACGAGCATCATGATTGCCAAGCAGATCGTCCCCACTAAGAAGGAAAAAAATGCAGCTTGAATCGGGCTATTGAGATATTGACGGAGCTGACTATTGACAGCAGTTTGCGTTGCCATTGCCAAGCCAACACCTGCAGCAAAAAACAAAGGAATCAACATCTCAGTCGCACGCATGGTTTATTTCTCATTGGTTTTTTATCTTTGATTGAGTAAAACATGATTTGATTGCCGATTCTACGTTTCAATTCACAAAATGATCTTACCTTGGCGTGTTAAACTACTGGTCTTTTGTTTGAGCTGATTTATTCGAGCTCAACCATTTTTTATCTTGCTGAGTGTTGCATGCATCCAAGTCTAATTGCCGAAATTCCGCTCTCGCTATATATCCATATGCCGTGGTGTGTGCGCAAATGTCCGTATTGTGATTTTAATTCGCATGAATTAGCAGAAGGACAGCTCAGTCAGGAGTTGGAACAGCAATATATTGATGCGCTGATTAAGGATTTTGCGACGCAAAAAGAATTTATTCAAGGGCGTGAATTGCATAGTATTTTTATCGGTGGTGGCACACCATCGCTGATTTCTGCGTCTGCGTATCAGCGGTTATTCGATGCCCTGAAATCACAAATACCTTTCCAAGAAAATTGTGAAATCACCATGGAAGCCAATCCTGGGACGGTAGAGCACGATCCCTTTGAGGATTATCTGCGTGCAGGAATTAATCGACTTTCAATCGGTGTGCAAAGTTTTGATGTAGCACATTTAGAACGACTAGGACGAATTCACAATCCTGACAACGCCAAATCTGCGATTCAAAATGCGAAAAATGCAGGATTTCAGCGCATCAATGTCGATCTGATGCACGGCTTACCACAGCAAACGGTTAAGCAAGCCTTAGCTGATTTGCAGATGGCAATCGACTGTGGTGCGACACATATTTCATGGTATCAACTGACCATTGAGCCAAATACGGTATTTTATCGTTCACAGCCGACTTTGCCTGATGAAGAGGTGCTTGAACAGATTCAGCTTCAAGGCGAGGCGTTGCTTCTTGCGCATGGCTTTGTCAATTATGAAGTGTCAGCATGGGCAAAAGAGCGTCCGAGTCAGCATAATATCAACTATTGGCAGTTTGGTGATTATTTGGCGATTGGTGCAGGGGCTCATGGTAAGGTGACTTTAGCTAATGGTATTTATCGTTTTCAAAAAACACGCATGCCAAAAGATTATTTGGAGCAAATACCTGCGCAAAATTTGCAATTTAAAGCGATTGCCGAGGATGACATGCCTTTTGAGTTTATGATGAATGCGTTGCGCTTAAATGCAGGTGTACCCAAAGATTTTTATTTAAAACGAACAGGCCAACAATTATCAACGATTCAACCAGTTTTAAATGAATTACGTCAAAAGCATTTACTAGATCAAAATGTTAAAAGACTGCAATGTACAGCGCAGGGTAGGTTATTTTTAAATACGGTGTTGCATCAGTTTCTTTAAACCGTTGAATTTTAAAATATAGAATATTAAGAAGGAAATGGTGGGTCGTCCGCGACTCGAACGCGGGACCAATGGATTAAAAGTCCACTGCTCTACCAACTGAGCTAACGACCCTGAGGAGAAATTATCGATAATTAATCGATGATTTCGACGCAAGAGAAAAAACTAATTAATTATCAATTTTTTCGATGCACAAGAAAATTCACATTTTCTATTTTGGCGATTTACAAAGAGTTTGTAAATGATTCGAAATAAATGGTGGGTCGTCCGCGACTCGAACGCGGGACCAATGGATTAAAAGTCCACTGCTCTACCAACTGAGCTAACGACCCTGAGCGAGAAAAAAGCACTGCTTTTTTCGAAGCGCAAGTGAAAAAACTAATTCAGTATCAATTTTTTCGACGCAAGAGAAAAATCAATAAAATTGCAGTTTCCCTTACAGCATTAAAAAATAATGTGCCTTCATTTCGATGGAGCGTATTGTAGCAAGTTATTTGATGAACACAAGGGAAAAATCGGTTTGAGGCGGATGTTTGCTTATAATTGCGTCATTTTAATGTCAAAAGGCAAAGTCGAAACCTTGCCTTTGATCAAATTTACGGGTGATTTTCACGCTTAGAAGCGGTATTCTCCTTGATTAATTTTCTGAAACACATCTGCATCGACTTCGCTATATGCAGACTCTCCAGGGAGTAATGCGAAGATTTGTTCTTTGCATTTTTCAGGATCAAAGGCTTCTTCTTTCAACTTGTTCTTTGAATATTTGAAAGTCCCAGTGGTTTCGATTTGCTTTTGAATGCGCAAGAAGACAGGTACCGCATAGGCAGGAAGTTCGGTTTTAAATTGATCTGCCATGCTTGCTAGGTCTTGCTCGCTCAAAGACAGATCATCTTGCAAGGTGATCGCTGCCATGCCTGCGCGACCATTGGTGTTTGGAATTTCGACACCGTAGACCACTGCTTCTGAGATTTTCTCGTATTCCGACACGATATTTTCGACTTGTGTGGTCGATACATTTTCACCTTTCCAGCGGAAGGTATCGCCCAAGCGATCAACAAATTGGGCATGACGGAAGCCGATATCACGCACCAAATCTCCAGTATTGAAGTATTTGTCACCCGATTTTAAGACATTTTCCATGATCACAGATTTATTCTTTTCAGGGTCGGTATAACCATCGAATGGCGAGCGACTGGTGATTTTCCCGATCAAAAGCCCAGTTTCGCCTTTTTTGACTTTTTGGCAAAAACCATCGGCGTCACGAATGGGTTCATTTTTCTCTTTATCAAAGGCGATGATGGCATAAGGGGTTGGTGAGAAACCTACGGTATTTTCAAAGTTAAAAATATTACTAAAGCCGACATTACCTTCACTCGAAGCGTAGAGTTCTAAAACTTCATCGATGTTGAATCGTTCTTTAAATTCGTGCCAGATGTTTGAGCGCATACCATTGCCAATCATCTTGCGGACACGGTGGTTACGTTCTTCAGGTGTTGGTTCGCAATCAAGTAGATAGCGACACAGTTCGCCGACATAGCCGATCGCCGACGCATCGAATTTTTCCACATCTTTCCAAAAGTTTGATTTTGAAAATTTACGACGAATTGCGAGTGTTGACGCACCTGCGATCACGCCACACCAGCACACGACCATGCCAGTCGCATGATACAGCGGTAGGGTCGCATACATGACATCGTCTTTATTCAAGTCCAAGACATGCCCGTAGGTGCCGTATGCAAGCATCCAACGGCTATTTTTAAATGTGACCGCTTTTGGCAGACCTGTGGTGCCTGAAGTATAGATGTAAAATAGACCATCCTTGCCAGTCACATCGTTCGTTGTCGATGGATTGCTCTTTTGGCAAGATTGAATCGCTTTTGCAAGATCGGTAAACGGTTTAGGTGATGTAGTTTTCGACTCGTCATCAGCAAACCAAAAGAATTTATCATTTGCGAGTTCTAAATCATCTTGGACGTCCAACACCGCTTGTTGTACTTCTTCGCCGATCACGATCGCAAAAGGTTTAACCAAGTTAATACTGTGACTGAGTACTTTGCGACATTGCGAGGTATTCACTAATGCAGAAATGACACCAATTTTGGCAAGTCCAAGCACGGTTGCAACGAGTTCAGGACGATTCTCTACCATCACGGCGATGACGTCGCCTTTTTTAGCGCCTTGCTTTAAAAAGTAATCGGCAATTTGGTTTGCCCATGCATTGAGTTCGGTGTAGCTAAATTTTTGATCTTCGTATAACAGGGCAATGCCCGATGGATTTTCATCAACTGCTTTTTCAAATGCCCAACCTAGACCACAAGCGGTGCTTGGTCGGCGCAAATAAGCTTGCCTTAAGCCATTCAATACGTTGGGAATTTTCTTGGCAAATTGAGGAACTTGTTTAATCACGTCTGAGAGGGAAATAATATCTTTAGTCGCATCGTGGCTCATGTCAGAGCTCCTGTTATACTTTCTATCAATGAAATCAACAACACTGTCCAAAACTTAGCAGTGTTGTATCGGGAGAATAACGTACAGTAAAATACTCTACGTGTCTTTGATCATACTCAAAAAAAAGCGCAATAGTTAAGTCAATAAGTATTGCGCTTGTGAATTAAGCTTGGTCAGTATTTTGACTTGCCTTCTTCGGTGGTCGACCTCTTGGGCGACGTGGTCGAGAAGACTTGTCAGCATCGCTTTTTGATTTTTGCGCTGCTTTTTCAACATCTGATTCTTCAGTATCCGAATGATTTTCAGCAGAATTTTCAGAAGAGTCGTTAGACTGATCGTGCGTTTCAGCCGATGCATCCGCTTTTTCAGGTGATGTGCTTTCAGCTTCTTCTGATGCAAGCTCAAGATTCACTTGAGGTTCAGAAATTGTTTCAGGACTGCTTGCATCGACATCGACTTTGGGTTCCGCATTTACACTGGTTACCGCTTCTTGAGTAGCTTCTGCAACGATTGGCGCAACAGCGGCGCTCGCAACACTGACCTCTGCGTCTTTAGCTTGTGTTGATGCGTCTTGCGCTTCAGTTGGAGACTGCTCAGCAAGTTTGCGTTTTTCACGTGGGTCATTGCTCAGACGAACACTTGGCTCAGGTGGTGTCAAAGATAATGCTTCAACAGGTTCCTGATTTTGTTCACGAGGCAATTCCACATCACGAGTCACAGGACCTGAGAAAATGTTGTCTTCATCTTCCTCAATCTCATTCGATTGGAAAGCTTCAGTGTGTTTTGTCACTGCACGATTGAAAGTTGGGATCAACCCAAACTGTTCAATCAAGACATTGCAGTCTTCACCGTACACATGGCGAATCAAACCCACCACGCTAAACTGAGCCAAGCTTGCCAAAGATTTGGCATTCAACGGTCCTTTTTGCGCTGCTTTTTGTGCACGCTTTTCAGCTTTTAGGCGACGTTTTTCACGAGGATCATTGCTTGCTCGTGTTGCAGGCTCATCACTGGCTTCGCTTTGCTCGGCATTGCGAGATTGTGCTTTGCCTTTCTTTTTGCCTTTTGCATGAGGTGCATCAGCGTCAGCTTTCGCCCCATTATTACTGTCAGCTCGCTTAGAGGACTGACGGTCTTGCTCGGCTGATTTTTCGTCACTTGATTGATTTTCAAGTTTGTTTTCAATCGCTACAACTGGTGGCGTGCTATTAGAGCGCTCTAAAGCAACGATCTCAGTTTGTGCTGTGTCAATATTGACCAACATTGCCGTCGGTAAAGTTTCCGCCGTGCCTTGCTCAAAAGTCTGAACATTGATCTGTTCGTTAGTTTGACCGGATTGTTCGTTTAGCACATTTTGATCACGTTCACGCTGAGGGCGTTGCGGACGGTTTTGGTTGCGTTCACGACGTGGCACAGCATTTTGATTGCGGTTGCCATTTTGATCTTGATCGCCATTTTGACGATTGCGACGATCATTTTTTGGCTTGCGCTGTAACTGATTGTCTTGGTTTTCTTGATCTTGACTTTGGTCGTTACGATCTTGGCGTGATTGTTGCTCATTACGATTATCAGTGCGCTGGTCGTTGCGATCATTGCGTTGATCTTTACGTTTGCGTTTGTCTTTGCGACGAGGACGGTCGTCTTTATCTTGACTGTCGTTGCTTGACGTTGACGCATTTGGATGGAGGTATCCGTTGACGGCTTGTTCGATATTGTTGCTTTCGATTTGGCCAAACTGTCCACGGCTAACGGCGCCAGTGTTGACCAACTGTTCAATCGCAGCAGCAGCATTTTGTGCATTACGGTTTTGATCCGTGGTGCGTGCTTGTTTTGGTACAAACAAATTTTCTAACCATGCGCATGGGCTATTTGTTGGGGCTGGGCTAGCGCTTGCTTGTTGTGGATTCGACTCTTTAGCGCCTTTTCCAGTCACTTTTGCGGTAGATGTCGCTACGCTTTTTGCGGTGACTTTCGGTGCAATTTGCGCTGCATCTTCGATGTGCCATGCTGAAGATTCATAACCAATATCTTTTTCGCTTGAACGTGTTGCTTCGGTACGTTCATAGCTTGTTGGTGCATAGCCTTCAGGATTGTATTGGATTTCGTAATGTGGGGTTTCCAAGTGTGGATGTGGCAATACAGTAACACGCACACCTGAAGTTTGCTCAAGATAAACTAGGCTATGACGCTTTTCATTGAGCAAGAATGCTGCAATTTCCACAGGTACTTCGATCTGCACCTCACCTTGACGATGTTGTAGCGCAATCTCTTCCACTTTACGCATGATCGACAAAGACAATGAGCGTTGATCACGCACCATGCCTGTACCATGACAGCGAGGGCAGACGTAGCCAGTAGATTCTTCAAGTGACGGACGAAGGCGTTGACGGCTCATTTCCATCAAGCCAAAACGTGACAATTGACCAAATTGGATACGGGCACGGTCACTTTGCGTAGCTTCACGAAGTTTCGCTTCGACCATACGTTGATTGCGTTCACGACCCATGTCGATGAAGTCGATCACGATCAAACCACCCATATCACGTAGACGCAGTTGGCGCGCGATTTCTTCAGCGGCTTCAAGGTTGGTGTGAAGCGCAGTGTCTTCAACATCTTGACCACGAGTGGCTTTGGCTGAGTTGATGTCGATCGCCACCAGTGCTTCGGTTTGATCAATCACGATCGAACCACCTGATGGCAATTTCACTTCACGCTCATACGCCGTTTGGATTTGGCTTTCAACACCAAAATGCGCAAACAATGGATCGTTCAAGGTATAAGTTTTCAACTTATCGAGTTGATTTGGCATCACTGCTTTGACGAAGTTATAGGCTTCGTTGTAGGCATTTTCGCTATCAATCAAAATTTCTGCGACATCATCACGTAGATAGTCACGAATAGCACGGGTTACTACACCTGCTTCTTGATGCACGAGCATCGGTGAAGGCCCATTTTTTGCTGAGTTTTGGATTTGATTCCAAAGGTCTAGCAAATGTTGTAAGTCGAGTTGTAATTCTTCTTTGCTACGTCCAATCCCTGCAGTGCGGATGATTAAGCTCATGCCACGAGGTAGATTGAGTGAGGCTAAAATCTCTTTCAACTCTTCACGGGTTGAACCTGAAATCTGACGGCTGATCCCGCCACCTTTTGGATTATTCGGCATCAATACCAAATAACGACCAGCAAGGGAAATATAGGTCGAAAGTGCAGCACCTTTGTTGCCACGTTCTTCTTTTTCCACTTGTACCAAAAGCTCAGTGCCTTCGGTAATCAGTTCACGGATATTGTGATTTTGGCGAGGGTCGCCTTGTAGATAAGAATGTGCGATTTCACGTAAAGACAAGAAGCCTTGACGTCCTGCGCCGTATTCTACAAAGACTGCTTCTAAAGAGGGTTCTACTCGGGTCACATGACCTTTGTAGATGTTTGATTTTTTCTGTTCACGCGTGCGATTTTCAAGGTCAAAATCATACAGACGATTATCTGTGACAAGTGCAACACGAACTTCTTCGGCATGTGTTGCATTGATCAACATACGTTTCATGGGTGTAATACCTAATCAAGGATGACCCAAACGCATCAACACCACATTCATACTTCAAGGATCTTGGTCAGCGAGAATATTTGAATAGATGTTTTTTACATCGTTTTGTTCAAATCGTTTTCGCAATGTTGCGACAGTGGAGATCGACGGTACATTTTGTGATTGTAAAAATGAAACTGTCTAATCCTGTGTCTGCATACTGTTGCCAAGTCTCTGTTGAGATTCGTTGCAACGATATTCACTGGAGGGACGCATTGTATTTAAGGTGACTATCTATTCGCTATTTGCTATTCACAATTTGCGATAAGACGCATGGATTTAGACATCAAAATTACGTTGTAAGCGTTAAATCGTTAAATCTAAATCATTCGATCTTTTGCTAGTCATTTCTCTCAAGCCACGGAATGCTCATCGTGGCGAGGGCTAACAAACCTTAAATGATCAAATGGGTTGCCTGAATATCTTGCGTGGTGCAATGTGTCTGATGCAATCCGTTATCAATTAAACTAACTTCACGATTGATTGGTCGTTGGTTAGCGACATTTGCATGCTGTGCGGTGGACATGGTTAAAATAAACACATGCACATCACAGTTTTGCCGATATAATCTGCCATCGGCTTAGGCATAATCTTTGAGGACCGACACGTCATCTTATGTGCATCTATCGTCTTATTTTCTCAAAAGAAGATATTTTGTGATGGACGGTGACGTTGGTATCCGTGCGCTGAATATAGCAAATACATCGCCATCTGCCTATATGATATTTGCGATTAATTGATGTTATTTGCTTAAAAAATAGGCAAAAATTGTGAAAATGTGCTGTATCAGTGGCTCAATCTGAATCTGATTGAAATATCGTTGTAAAATATTGATCTTGTAAAGATCGCTACCCCAAGCGTTTAAATCCTGCCCATGAATAAGTTGTGAGTTTAATGCGTCCGTCTAAGTTTACCTCGTCTTCAAAAACGTCTGCTTCAAAAGCACGATCTTCAAATTCGTCGTCCTCAAAGCAATCGACTTTTAAATTGTCGTCATCAAAATCAGCGCCTTCAAGGCTTGCAAAGTTCGAAGATGAAAAGGTTTCAGAAGAAAAAGTTGAAGTTGATACCACAGGTGCATGGCAAAGCGTGACGTGGATTGATGTGACGGAGCACCATGAGGGACAGCGTATTGATAACTTCCTCATTCGTACCTTAAAAGGTGTGCCGAAAAGTCGGATTTACCGCCTGATTCGTGAAGGGGAAGTTCGGGTCAATAAAAAACGCATCAAGGCAGAAACTAAGCTCAATATTGGCGATCAAATTCGTATCGCACCGATTCGCATGCAACAGCAAGAAGAACATGCGCCAATCGGCGATAGCGTGGCGCAAGGCTTATTGGCTCGCATCGTCTATGAAGATGAAGGCTTGATCGTGGTCAATAAACCATCAGGTATTGCGGTACATGGTGGTAGCGGTGTGGCGTATGGTTTGATCGAAGCGATGCGCCAAGCAACCGGCAAGAAATATTTGGAATTGATTCACCGTATTGACCGTGATACGTCAGGCTTGGTGATGATTTCCAAAAAGCGTTCTACTCTGAAAGCTTTGCAAGATGATCTGCGTGAGCATCGCATCAAAAAGACCTATGCGGCGATCGTGAAAGGTGTGGTGGCTTTGGATAAGCAATTGATTGATGCGCCATTGTTACGCTATGAGCTGAACAACGGTGAACGCCGTGTTCGGGTGTCGAAAGAAGGTAAGCCTAGCCAAACCCAGTGGAATGTGATCGAGCGCTACACAGGAGCGACGTTGATCCATGCCTCGCCACTGTCTGGGCGTACGCATCAAATCCGTGTGCATGGTTTGAGCATTGGTCATCCGTTGGTCGGCGATGATAAATATGGGCATCAAGTGCCGTTTTCGCATCACGATGTCAAACGACTATGCCTGCATGCGATGCGTTTGGAAATACCGAATTATCCTGTGATCGAAGCGCCGTTACCCGATGATATGCAGAAGTTGATTCAAAGTCTGAGTAAGTAATCAGACAGCAATTTTAATCGGTTAGCTTTTGAAACGAATTTGTACGAGATAGATATTTTACTGATGAATGATTTAAAGCAGTTCTCTCCTGACGTAGACACGACAAGCACATTGGATATGCAAAATATTGACCTGATCATTTTTGATTGGGATGGAACGTTATTCGATTCTGTCGGTCAGATTGTCAGAAGTTTGCAATTTGCCGCGCAGCAGTTTCAACAACCGTTGTTAGACGATGATGCAAAAAGTGTCATTGGACTTGGCTTGCCTGAGGTGATGCAACGCTTATTTCCACAAGTGCCTGAGTTACATCAGCAGATATTGACCTGCTACGGACAACATTATGTGGAAAACTCAGGCAGTGATGTGTGGTTTGATGGTGTGGCAGAGTTGCTCGACGCGTTAAAAGCACAAGGCAAATTGCTCGCTGTCGCTACAGGAAAAAGCCGTAAAGGGCTTGATCGGGTACTTGCGCAGACCCAAAGTGCAAACAAATTTGTTGCAACACGTGCAGCCAGTGAAACTCGTTCTAAGCCTGATCCGTTAATGCTTCAAGAAATCTTAAATGTGACTGGTGTACCTGCGCATCGTGCCTTGATGGTCGGTGATACCAGTTATGATTTGGAAATGGCGCAGAACATCAATATGCCACGAATCGGTGTGAGCTATGGCGTGCATTCTATCGACGTGCTTGAGCGATTTGCACCTGTTGCGATTGTGGATTCGGTGCGAGAGTTAAGAGAGATATTGTTGTCTAATATACACAACAGATTGAATTGAACTCATTGGGCTTATTGATCTTTCCGCCATTTTTTCCATGCGTAATAGATCAACATGCCGAAAGGTAAAATCAGAAAAAATGCGCCTAAACCTAAAAAGGCGTAGGCAGCATAAATATTTGCTACGGCAAAAAATAAAAGTAAAGGAATCAATTGTCCTATCATTTCACCACATAATCCGCAAATGGCTTGCTTCCATTTATTCGGTCTTTTTTCGCTTTTATTGTTATTCGGTGAATCTTTTTTGTTGTTTGTGGTCACGCTTATTTCTCTTACGAAAAAATGTTAATACATCGCCTCATCATTGCTGAGGGCAATCAAGCCACGTATCGCACGATACACACTCCACACCCAAGCTAGCCCGATAATAACTAAACAAATCGTTGGCGCAAATACCGCCCACCATGCCGACTGATAGACAAAAACTACGAGAAATAAACTGGCAAAGCCAATCACATTCCACAGCAGATACCACCAAAAACCACGAATCTGCCAAAGAAAATGACTTTCTAAAAATGTGCCTTTGACACTGGAAAATTTGACATGGTTGATAATGATGGCGATCACTGCCAAGATGCCCGCACTAAAGATCGCAGCGAGATATAAGCCGTACAGTAAGTAGGTGAGATTTTTCTGATCTTGGGTTGCGATTGGGCTGATTTGGTTAGTCATTTCCATTTTTCCAATTCAAAGAATCAAAATAGTCGTAGCATAAACACACTAAACGCAAGCAATGCAATATGCGCCACGATACTCAGATAATAGTATTTTTTAAACGGTTGTTTCTGTGTTTTATGGTGAAAGTGCTTCATCGCAAACCACGCCGCCGTCCAGCCACCGAGTGCGCACATGAGCAGTAAATGCTGTTCAGAAATCCGTTGATCGCCTTGCATTGCTGCTTTTTTGTCTTGATAAAAAATCCAGTAACAATAGCTATTCACCAGCATAATCACCAACAACGTAAACGGCGGAAGCTGTCCATAGGCTGCGGTGACAAACAGCACCACCCAATACACCAACATGACGAGATACATCGGATGCCACGCAAAACGTTTCTTCGATGCACTGGAAAAAGGTTGGCTGTTCGGATTGTGACTAAAGACTTGCTTGGCTTTGACGTAGCGTACATTGCGCGCTTGCGGTCGAGATTGATCGTCAATGCCCAGCTCATACTCCACCACACAGCCCTCTATCGGTCGAGGGCCACTACGCTCAAAGGCGCTAATATGCAAAAACACACGCTGATGCTTAGGATCGCTAATACCCTGAATAAAGCCGTAGCCTTGCTCATCGTGCCATTCGACCAAACGTCCTTGATAGCGTGCCATTACAATGCGTACTCTGTGTTTAAACGATCATGGGTCATATTGCGCATCTCTTGCGGATCTTTCTGTAGAATTTCTGTGCCAGTGCGTCCTTCATTGCGATTACGCTCTGCAACTTGCAAACGAGAAATCCAAAAACGACAGGCTGCCATTGCAAAATATGACTGTAAGCACGCTTTTTCATCATCGGTCAATGCACGCAACGTTTGATAAGCATTTAAAAATGCCTGCGCTTTTTCCACATCTAAAGACACATTTGGATAATCACTACAGAAATCATTCATCGTGATACTAATATCAAGTAACAACTGATCATAGCTGAGCTCAGAAAAATCTAAGATTCCAGACAATGAGTCGCCGACATACAGGCTATTATCACGGAACAAATCGGCATGAATTAAACCATAAGGACGGTTCGGGTAGGCATCAAACATTTGTTCATACTGTGCAAAGACTTGGGTCAGTAGCGCTTGGTCGGCTTCATTCATTTTTGGATACAGCTCGTGGGCAGTCGCAGACCACCATGCATGATCATGATTATTTTTGCGTTGTAATGGATAATTTTGCAAAGCCAAATGCATTTTCGCCAAAGCTTCACCCATTGCCGCAACTTGCGCTACGGTAGACGGCATCGGATGCTTGCCAGCGATACGTGGCGCAATCTGTGCAGGTTTACCGACGATGCTATGAATCGGTTGATCATTAAAAGTTAAGGGTACTGCAACAGCAATGCCGTGTTGCTCAAGATGTTGTAACACAGGGAACAGCTCGCTTGCTGCATTTAAGTCCAGCTCTTCAAATACGGTGAGTACAAATTCTTGACCATTTTTTGCAGTAATAAAATAGTTGGTGTTTTCAATGCCGCCTTGAATCGGTTCGATCTCGATAATCTCCAAGCCATACTGCATGGCGAAAGTGTGTACTTGTTCAAGATTGAGTTGGGTATAGACGGACATAACAATGAAAACTCTAGGCATATAGAATATTTTTGCTAGAATAACCGCTTCTTGCGTCAAGGTGTAGTCTTTGCGCACAGAAGCTCAACGTTCTTTGAAAGAATCGTCTGATTGAAAGATGAGATTTCGCTGTTAAAACAAGTTGCTGAGAATCAAGCTATGTTAGCAAAACGAATTATTCCGTGTTTGGATGTGGACAATGGGCGTGTGGTCAAAGGCGTTCAGTTTTTGGATATTCGTGATGCGGGTGATCCTGTGGAAGTGGCACGTCGCTACAATGAGCAAGGTGCTGATGAGATTACCTTTTTAGACATTACCGCAACCCATCATGGTCGTGAAACCACCTATCAAACCGTAGAACGCATGGCGGAAACGGTATTCGTCCCGCTCACTGTTGGCGGTGGTGTGCGCAAGATTGAAGATATTCGACTTTTGCTCAATGCGGGTGCGGATAAAGTCAGCATCAACTCAGCGGCAGTATTCAATCCTGAATTTGTGGCTGAAGCATCCAGTCGTTTTGGGGCGCAGTGTATCGTGGTCGCCATTGATGCGAAAAAAGTCGCTGAGAATAAGTGGGAAATTTTTACCCATGGTGGTCGTAAGCCGACTGGGATTGATGCGATTGAATGGTCAGTGAAAATGACAGAGTTTGGCGCAGGCGAGCTTCTCGTCACCAGTATGGATGCCGATGGCACCAAAGCGGGCTATGATATTGGTTTGATGCGTGCAATTAACGATCGAGTGACGATTCCGACCATTGCCTCGGGTGGTGTGGGTAATTTGCAACACATGGCAGATGGCATTTTACAGGGTGGGGCGGATGCGGTTTTAGCAGCGTCGATTTTCCACTTTGGGCAACATAGCATTCCCGAAGCCAAAGCCTTTCTTGCAGAACAAGGCATTGAGATGCGTTTATAAGATTTCATCAAAGCTTCATGATCAAAGGTTAGGCTTACACCATCAGGTGAGTTTTATGAGATTGATCATGCCTCAGCAGATTTACACCATTGATGATATCAAGTCTTGTTATGTTGAGTTTGTGAATAAGCTGGACAGCCCTCGGATTGATAATCTTACCAACTGGGGGCAACATCGCTTATTTTTGGCAAAGTATTTTCCCATTAAAGATGGTCGATATTCACCGAGCGATATTATGATCGAATTCAATACTCGGACTTATCATCTCGATACCACCAAAGCGCCAGATTTTTTAGATCAACACAACTATTTGGCATGGTTGCAAGGCGAGCTGTTAAAAGCCTAAATAAACTTAAAGTTAAAATTTTGACTGAATATTAAAAATCGATTTATAAACAATTATTCTGAATTTGTATCATTCAAAAATGGATTCTTTACCACATCTACATCATCATTATTATTCTGCTGGACTTTTATAACTAAATTTTGTGATTCAAGCGTTGCCACCGTTTGCTCTAAAATCCTTAGTAAGGTTTTGGCATGCTCTAAACTGTGTTGATCTTGATGAATTTGCAAACTGCCATAAATCGAAATGCGTTCGCCTTGATTTTCAATAGTGAGCTCATCAATGGCGATGCTTTGTGTATGATTTTGAAAGGGTTTAAATTCCATTTTTCTGTCCTGTTTAAGTCCTAGAATTCGTGTTTTTAATTGGCATTTGTGTCCTTTTCTTTCATCCACTCTACGATCGGCAAAAGAATGCGATTGATTGAAAAGCGATTTGGTTCATCGCTGTCGTTACCATCCATTTTTACATTTTTCATTTCAGAATTTTCTAACGCATCTTTTTGAACTTCATCTTCATTGGCTGTTGAAAATATTTCAATCAAGTTTGGTAAGCTTGGCATAGAAACCTTTTCTTTAATTGTTGTCCATTGAACAGGGTTTTCTAATGCATAAGATTGACCAACGACAAAGCGTTTTTGTGTCGCTGAAATCTGTTCTGCTTCAACCATTGGCGCACATTGGCTCTGTAAGTCATTATCTTGATATTGTGGATGTTTATTGGCTTTGACTTGATTGGCTCGCATCGGCAACTGAAAGATTTGCCGTTTCGACTGCTCATCTAATCGAGGATAAAGACTAATCCCGACTTTTTCTTCTAAAGCACAGATACTTATCGTTTCAGCATAGCGAGAGCCGTCATTTTTACTAAGATATGCACTCGCCAATCCGATACGTGGGAAATACACTGCTTTATAAATATGGCTTGGTACAAGTACGTCATGTCCTTTTTTAACATATTTTACGGTCGGCTCAAGATAGGCAGAACCCGTAATGATATAAGCATCAAGCTTATATTTTGTCACCATTGCTCGGGTGGCTTCTTCGATCTCACGCCATGTATTTTGATTATTGTCATAATGCTGTGGAATGATGTTGCTTAAAGCAAAGCTTTGATATTGTGAAATTTTATTGTTCATGTCTGCGTTGGGCGCCATATGTCCACGGTCATAACCCGAATTGCGATATGCCTCTAGGGTCGCCTGTGCTGAAACTGGCAGGCGATCATCTGCATGAAAGTTGTCTTCGCGTTTGATCCGAATGCTCAGCCGTTCAGGGCTAAGTTTTTCCGCCACCCAAATGGGCGTCTTGGAAATGCCTGAATAATGCACGGTAAAACCTTGATTACATAGAGGAAAGCTGTTGAAATTCAGTTTTTTATTGATGATTTCAGGTGGCGCTTCAGCATAAAACTCATCAAGGCACAAACTATTGCCAAAAGACATTAATTGTCCTGTGCTGAGTTGTGGCAAAAAGCAAACTATTGATATTAAAGGAATAAGAAGGAAATAAATTTTTTTCAAGAGGCTATGCTACAAAAATTGGCTATAAAAATAGTGAGAAATTTACAAGGGTGATGCGCTGTTAAAATCTTAGCAATCTAACTTTACCAAGTACAGGTCATTTTCCCCATTTACTGACGTTTAACACACAGTTGATGTGCTTTTGGACAACCTGACTGCTACAAAAATTACAAAAAGCTGTTCTAAGCTGAGCCCAACTTGAAATGTGAAAGGATCTTCGTGATCCAAACTTAGCCTATTGCATTTCGGATGCCATTTTTAGCTGAGAGACTTCTTAATATATTTTTGAAAGTTTTCATTCTAAAAGTTGAAATGCGCAACTGTTCAAGTCAGATCGATAATGAGTCGTTGAGATGATTCAGCTTAATTTTAGCGTATCCATCAAAGATTCTTACGATTTTTAATTTCTTGGATTTTGAGCTAATCCAAATCACTAAAAAGTGTGAAAACATTGGAGAATATGATGTCTAACTCAAATAGTAACATCAAGACAAATACATCAACTCGAACAAAAATGACTTTAGGTCTGAGTGCCATTGCCACTGCAATGTTTGCAAGCTCAGCATTTGCAGAGCCACCAGTTCAGCCTGGTGATACGTTGGAAAGCTTGTCTAAAGCGACAGTACAAACCACAGTTAATGGTCAGCCTGGCTCACTTGAGCAAATGGGTATTCCAAAGCAAGTGATCGCACAAGCGATTGCGCAAAATGCAGTGATTGATGTGCAAGCACGTACTTTGCGCCCAATGAATGCGCCAGTTGGTGGTTCAATGCAAGCTTCATCACAGTCACCTCAGGCGACTATTCAATCTATGCAATCTGAGCAATCGGCTCCAGTTAAGTCTGCGGCGAATATATCGACAACAAATGTAGAAACACCTGTAAATGTTGAAACTGATGCAGAAGTGACTGCGCAATCAGCGCCTGTTGTCGATGATGCGTCAGTACAACAAGCACAGCAAGTTGCCCAAAATGTTGAATCAATGGATGCGAATGTTGAGTCGGAGCTGAGCGCAAATGCAGGTGAAATTTTAGAAACTGAGCAATCTACAATGACTGAAGCACAGAATCAACTTGCTCAAGCGCAAGCGACAACTGAGCAGGTCGCTGTAGAAGATGCTGAGATCAATGCTGCAGTAGATACAGCCATCAATGAAGCGGATCAAACAGTAGCGACTGCACAAGCAGACGTACAAGCGGTTGATCAAAATGCGGCAGCGTTAATGCCTGAAGCAGATCAAGATGTGATTGACCCAAATGCGCAAGCTGTTCCTGCGGAAGACATGAACCAAACTGAAGATGCAACACAGTTGGTAGAGCCTGAAATGGATGCAACAACGCCGTTGCAATAATTTAAAGTTAATTATTTCGCTTAAAAAAACAAAGCCCCGATTCGTCGGGGTTTTGTATTAACTCATTTAGTGAGTGTATAGGGAATACTTAAAGCTTAGATCTCAATCTGACTACCTAATTCGACCACCCGATTACTTGGGATTTGATAAAAATCGCTCACCGCACTGGTATTACGTTGCATAGAAATAAACAACTTCTCACGCCACGGTGCCATACCATCGCCAACCGTTGAGATCACACGATCACGAGAGATAAAGAAGCTGATTTGCATCATATTAAACTCAAGCTCAAGCGCATCATAGACTTGTTTCAGTGCTTTTGGAATGTCAGGTTCGTCTTTAAAACCATAATAGACAATGACTTTGATAAAGCGTTCGTCTAATTTTTTCACATAAATCCGAGCGTCATCTTCTACATAAGGCACATCTTTGGTTTCGACCGTGATCAAAAAGTTCAATTCATGCAAAATTTTATTGTGCTTTAAGTTGTGCAACATCGCATGTGGCACGATCTTCGGGGTACTGGTCATAAAGATCGCCTGACCTTGTACGATTTGCACACTATTTCCTAAGTGGTTGATGAAAATATCAAGCGGCAAAGCATCCCGTTGTAAGTTTTCAAACATCAGCTCACGACCACGTTTCCACGTCATCAACAGTACAAATATTACGCCACCAATGGCGATCGTCACCCAACCACCATCAGGTATTTTTAAAGAGGTTGCGCTGACAAAGATCAAGTCTAATAGGAAGAATGGTGTCATGATCAAAGCTGTTTTATACACAGGCCAACGCCAATACGTATGCGCCAATATCGTGATCAAAATCGTTCCGCACAGCATGGTACTCGTGACGGCAACACCATATGCACTGGCAAGATTTGAGCTATTTTCAAACAATAAGACAATGATGAACACGGCAATAAACAATGTCCAATTTAAAAATGGCACATAAATTTGCCCTTGCTCAGATTCGGAAGTTTGCTGAATGGTGAGGCGAGGTAAATAACCCAACTGAATGGCTTGTTTCGCCATCGAGAAAATCCCCGTAATCATCGCTTGCGAGGCAATGATCGCAGCAATGGTAGCAAGCCCAATCATCGGGTAAAGTGCCCATTCTGGCACCATCAAATAGAATGGATTTTCAATCGCATCAGGTCGGCGTAGAAGCAATGCACCTTGACCAGCATAATTCAAAAGCAAGCACGGCAATACCACAGTAAACCACGCCATACGAATCGGTGTCGGACCAAAATGTCCCAAATCCGCATATAATGCTTCACCACCAGTAATGGTCAGAATCACTGCCCCCATGGTGAAAAAAGCAATCGCAGGGTGATCCCAAACAAAGCTTGCTGCCCAGTGGGGACTCACCATACCAAGTACGATCGGTGTTTGAATAATATTCCAAATCCCGAGTGTGCCCAGCGACAAAAACCACAACAACGTCACAGGACCAAAAAACTTACCCATCACCGCTGTACCATGACGCTGAATCATAAACAGCGCGGTCAAAATCCCCAGTGCAATTGGTACGATCCAATCATTAAAAATCGGCGTGGCAATACTTAAACCTTCGACCGCAGACAATACCGAAATCGCAGGGGTGATGATGCCATCACCAAAGAATAGCGATGCACCAACAAAACCGCAGGCGATGATCGCTAATTTATGTTTGGTGATAAGTTGTTTGTTGCGTAAGTTCAACGCCAAAAGTGACATGATGCCACCTTCACCATTGTTATCCGCGCGCATGATGATACTGACATATTTGATGCTAATGGTGATGGTCATACACCAAAAGATCAGGGATAAAATCCCCATGATACTTTCGATCGTGACATCGACATGCGCAGCCGAAAAACATTCTTTGATCGCATACAGCGGGCTCGTCCCAATGTCCCCAAACACAACGCCGAGAGCAGCGAGGGTCATGGCAGGGAGAGCGGCTTTTTTGACGTGACTCATAAATATAAAATCAATGATTTTGGTATTTGCGGCAATGTTAGCACTGTTTTTCAATTATTGTGCAATCTGCTTGGCATTCATCGCAAATTTCGCTATTATCCCTGACCTCAATGGTGAGGTGTCCGAGTGGCTGAAGGAGCACGCCTGGAAAGTGTGTATACGTTTGCGCGTATCGAGGGTTCGAATCCCTCTCTCACCGCCAGATATTTTCAAAGCATATATTTTCAAAGCATAAATTTTTAATCACGATAATTAAAACTAAACTTTCTCCCTGATCAAATCCTCCAGTCACAACTATTTGTTTACTTCTCATCCAAAACATAGTATTTCTAGTCAGTGTAATTATGCTTTATACACTTATAACTATCTGATTTCATATTATTTATTTTTATATTTTGGTTTTTTATTTTTGGAGTGGTTGTAATGGGGATGAATACACAGCTTGCACGCTTATGTTATGCAAGTAAAACGGTTAAAGATGAGAATGAAATTCGTCAAGACTTGATGGATATTTTGACTGAAGCTATAGATTTTAATGGACGGCATCAGGTTCACGGCGTCTTGTATTATGGTCACGGTAAATTTTTTCAGTGTCTTGAAGGGGATTCAGATATTGTGAATCAACTATTCTATGAAAAAATTACCAAAGACCCACGCCATAGTAATGTGGTGCTGTTAGATTTGGCTGATATTGATTATGTCAAATTTAGCAGATGGAATATGAAATATGCATCTTATGATAAGGCAATGCTTCGCTTTTTTAGCGATCGTGGCATGGCGGAGTTTGATCCGTATGCGCTACAAGAGCAACGTTTAGAAGAGTTTGTCGATTATTTGCTCAAGATTTAAAATCTAAAAGATATTTCATATGGAAAAAAAAGACCATCCGAAGATGGTCTTTTTCAATTTTACAGTGCAGTGCAGATTACCAGTGTTCACCTGGGAATAGACGTGCATAGGCTTTTTGTATAATGTTCAGTTTTTCTTGCTTGCCGACTGAAGCCGTAGAGCTTGGGAATAGGTTGTAACCAATTGACATCAAGACATTGTTAATATCGGGTGCGATGGCATACGTAATCGACGCCAAACGTCCAAGATTGGTGGCAATTTTCTTCGGACGTTTTACAATAGCATATGCAATTAAATCAGCTGCTTGCTCTGGTGAAAGCGTAGGTACATAGTTGTACATTTTAGTCGGTGCAATCATTGGTGTACGAACCAATGGCATATAGATCGACGTTAAAGCAATCTTGTGTGATAACGCTTCAGCAGATAAGCAACGGCTAAACGCATCGAGTGCAGCTTTTGACGCAACGTATGCAGAGAAGCGTGTTGCATTCGCCAATACACCGATTGAGCTGATGTTGATAATTTGACCTTGCTTACGTGCCATCATGTCAGGCAATAAGTTTAAGACCAAACGTACAGCACCGAAGTAGTTGAGTTGCATGGTGCGTTCAAAGTCATGGAAACGATCTACCGACTCATGTACGGCACGACGAATTGAGCGACCAGCATTGTTGACCAAAATATCAATATGATCAAAAGATGCTTGGATTTCTTTAGAAACTTTGTCAATCGAGTCCATGTCATTGAGATCGCATGGGAAGACAGAGGCTTGACCACCTTCAGCTTCGATTTCAGCTTTTACTTCGTCCAATTTTTCTTTGGTACGTGCCATCAAAATGACATGTGCGCCAGCGTTAGCAAGTTGTTTTGCCGCAGTCAAACCAATACCACTTGATGCGCCAGTGATAATGATATTTTTGCCTTCGACTTTTTTGATCAATTGTTTTTGCAATCTTGAGTTCATAAATTCGTCCTACAGTTCATACAGTTAAATTCTTGGTGTGTTGTAATGCGCAAGACTCCTGATTGATCATCACAACTTATTCTGTACACATGATAGCCAACTTGTTCTAGGTGATCTACTCTAAATATATGAAAAATAATAAATTACATAGAGCGATTACTCTAAACTGGCTAGAGTTCCTACTCTATTAATTTGCTAAATCCTTGAGCTAATGTCAATTAATCTCTTGGATATTTGATCAAAGATCCATCTTTATTTGTAAAAAAATTGTAAAAACTTGCTGAACAATAAATATTCGATTTGGATTATCCAATTTGATAAAAATTCTTGACATTTTGATGGAAGATTTTAAACAGCGCATCCTCGCCATAAGGCTGAATCATCTCAATAAAAGCGGAAATGATTTCGGTTAAATCTGCAGTGGGTTTATCCATTGGAAAGTTAGATGCAAAGACAATTCGATCTGCTCCAAAGACTTGTATGGCATGGTTGATCATCGGTTGTAGTCGTTCTATGATCTGCATTTTCGTGGCTTTTTGACCTTTGAGATGAAAATCATGTCCAAGTACAGGCATCAGTAAACCTGAAATTTTGGTATGGACGTTTTGACATGTGGCAAGTGTCGCCAGTTTGATTTTCCATTCTTCAAAGATCGCTTGGCGTGCTTGTGCAGTTTGTCCTGTAGATTTGCCAACAGCACCAAATAGTCCAGCGGGTGTGCCAAGATGATCAAGCATGATTTTGGCTTCAGGAAAGCGTTTGGCGAGGGCAGTCACATCATCAAGTTGTGTCGTATAACACCATGCGTCAAAAGTGAGATTTTGACGGACGACCTGCTCGAAGCCTTTGAGGAATTTTTTATCACGGTATAGTCCTGCTTGATCGCACCATCGGTAAATGCCTTTATCTTCATGAAACGATGCCATTTTTCGGATACCACGAAACTGCGGACTGGCTTCATGGTGCAGTTGTAATATTTTCTTAAAATCACGTTTCCTCGGGTCAGCAGTGGCAACGATGGCACCTAATTGAATGTTTTGTTTACTAAAGGGCAGTTGGTCGATCCAACGAGTTTCACCGACTACACCAGTACCTTTGTGATCGTGCCAATTGGCTTCGACATGAACGATGCTTTCGACATTAAAATGACCAAGATCCTGTTTGTAATCCTGAGGTAGATAGGGCGCAAGTGCGTGATCGGTGAGCCCTAAAGTGTCAATCAGCGCTTTGGGTTTGACTAATCGCATCATCTTATCCATCACACGTGGGTAATTACCAAAGTATTTGACCAAATGCTGTGCGGCATGTGGCGTATGGTATGGATCCCATTGGTGAATATGTGGGTCGATGATGGGGAAATTAAGTTGCATCACTTCCTGTGTCATAGCTTTGCCTAATTATCGTCCTGATCAGTTCACTATAAACCTGAATTGATGATGAATAAAATGTTTCGATTCATACTGCGATTATGAATTTGTCTCATATTAAGAAAACACTTATAGAATGCCATTTTAGAAAACCATCTTAGTACAAGCCATCTTGGAAATATATTGTTGCGGGATTATCTGTGAGCAATGTTCAACTTTGTTTTCACTTCACAGTGATTTCTCATATAATAGCCAGCATTTATGTGTAGCCGTTTGAGCGAAACATTTTAGCTCGACATTTTCGCATTCAGAATTTTCAGATTCAGCCGAAAAATCAACGGCAGAAGTTAAACAACTTTAGGAGTCCTACGTGGCCCAATATATTTACACGATGAATCGTGTGTCCAAGATGGTTCCACCAAAGCGTGAAATCCTCAAAAATATTTCCCTGTCATTTTTACCAGGTGCCAAGATCGGTGTACTCGGTCTAAATGGTGCGGGTAAATCAACTTTGCTTCGTATCATGGCAGGTGTTGATAAAGATTTCTCTGGTGAAGCACGTGCGCAAACTGGCATTAAAATTGGTTACCTCGAACAAGAACCACCGTTAGACCCAAGCAAAGACGTGCGTGGTAATGTCGAAGATGGTTTGCGTGAACCACTTGATGCGTTGGCACGTCTTGACGAAGTATTCGCTGAATATGCCGCAGAAGATGCAGACTTTGATGCGCTTGCCAAAGAGCAAGAGAAGCTCGAAGGCATTATCCAAGCATGGGATGCGCATAACCTGAATAACCAGCTTGAACAAGCGGCTGATGCGCTACGCCTTCCTGCGTGGGATGCGGATGTGAGTTTGCTATCAGGTGGTGAGCGCCGTCGTGTTGCACTGTGTCGTTTGCTCTTGTCGAAGCCTGATATGTTGCTTCTTGACGAACCGACTAACCATTTGGACGCAGAATCTGTGGCATGGCTTGAACGCTTCTTAAAAGATTTCCAAGGTACGATCGTGGCGATTACCCATGACCGTTATTTCTTGGATAATGTGGCAGAGTGGATTCTCGAGCTTGACCGTGGGCATGGTATTCCATATCAAGGTAACTATACCGCTTGGCTTGAGCAGAAAAATGCCCGCCTAGAGCAAGAGCAGAAGCAAGAAGAGTCATTCGCCAAAGCCTTGAAAAAGGAATTGGAATGGGTGCGTCAGAATGCCAAAGGTCAGCAGAAGAAGAATAAAGCCCGTATGGAGCGTTTCGAGGAACTCAACTCGAAAGAATTCCAAGAGCGTAATGAAACCTCTGAAATCTACATTCCACCGGGGCCTCGTCTTGGTAACAAAGTGGTGGAAGTGAATAACATCAGCAAATCCTTTGATGGGCGTTTGCTGTATGAAAACTTGAGCTTTACTGTGCCACCTGCGGCGATCGTTGGCATTGTCGGTCCAAATGGTGCGGGTAAAACCACATTATTCCGTATGATGACGGAAGAGCAACAACCTGATACAGGGACTGTGACGCTCGGTGAATCGGTCAAAGTGGCGTACGTTGGTCAGATTCGTGACACCTTGGATAACAACAAAACTGTGTGGGAAGAAGTGTCAGGCGGTTTGGATATCCTGAAAGTCGGCGATTATGAAATTGCTTCACGTGCTTATATCGGTCGTTTTAACTTCAAAGGTCAAGATCAGCAAAAACGCGTCGGCGAGCTGTCAGGTGGTGAGCGTAACCGTTTGCAATTGGCGAAGATTCTACAGCAAGGTGCCAATGTCATCTTACTCGATGAACCGTCGAATGACTTGGACGTGGAAACACTACGTGCGCTCGAAGACGCAATTTTGGTCTTCCCAGGTACAGTGATGGTGGTTTCGCATGACCGTTGGTTCCTCGATCGTATTGCGACACACATCTTGTCTTTTGAAAATGATGAACCAGAATTTTACGATGGTAACTATACTGAGTATGAAGCCTATCGTAAGAAAAAACTCGGTGATGAAGCGCGTCCAACACGTGCCAAGTACAAGAAAATCAGTGGCTAAAATTTCATTGTGAATTTGGTCATATAAAGCAAAAACGCATCAATGCATTTAATTGATGCGTTTTTTATCACAGCTAATTTTCAAAACTACTTCAATAGCGTATTTATTCAGCTAAAGCAGATTCAATCGCTTCTAGCAGGCGTGGGTCTTCGGCAGTAATGTCAGGGGCAAAACGTGCGATAACTTCACCACGACGATTGACAAGGAATTTTTCAAAATTCCACAGCACTTCAGGTTTTGGATTTGGCGTTAAACCATATTCCACCAGATCATCCCACCACGGTCCTTCGCCGATACGCTCAGGTTGAGCTTCAATCAATGCTTGATACAACGGATGTTTATCATCACCTGCAACAGAAATTTTTGAAAATAACGGAAAAGTTACATCATAAGTGACTGAACAGAAATCTTGAATCTCTGCATCGCTGCCCGGCTCTTGTTCCAGAAAGTTATTGGCAGGAAAGCCGAGAATCTCTAAACCTTCCGCTTTTTTGAAACGATACAGTTTTTCCAGCGCTTCATATTGTGGGGTGAGTCCACACTTTGAAGCGACATTGACGATCAACGCCACTTTGCCTTGATAATCTGCAAGCGTTGCAGTCGCACCGCCCATTTTTTGAAAAGCGATGTCTTGAATCGTACTCATCTCGTGCTCACTCCATGATGTTGGTCAATGAGGTGAAGCCATCACAAAATACGTAATGGCTTCATCTTCAATGCAAATCCTTTCAGATTATTGTGCTGCTTCTGTAGGAGCAGTTTCGGTATTTGCAACTTCTGCATTTGGTGTTGCAGTTTCAGCACCTTGAGCTGCTGTACCATTTGTACCATCAATTTTTGCATAGATTTCTTGGCTCATCGCAATGAGTTCTTGCTGTGCATTCACGGCTTTTTCTTGCAATGGTTGTACTTTTTCAACGTCAACATTTTCAGGGTCAGTTTGCATCATTAGCTCGCTCATTTCGATACTGATCAAGCTGTTTTCGATCATTTTTTCACGCAGTTTGTTGACTTCGCTACTTTTAAGCTCGATGGCACGAAGTTCGTTATTGCTTTTTTCAACAAAAGCTTTCAGCTCTGTGAAAAGCTTGTTGATTTCAGCTTTGTTCTTTTCTTGCATTGCTGCTTCCATGCGCTGACTAAGCTCTTGAGACTTTTGCTCTTGTGAGGCGCCGTAAGTTTGTAGCTTGTCCAAATCAGATTGAATATCCGCTTTGTTATCAGTGCTGAGGGATGCGGTTTTTGTTTCTTGAGCAGTCGCTGCGCTTTCACCTTCTTTGACTTCAGTCACTGGTTTTGAGCATGCGGTAAATGTTGCCATTGAAGCGACTAAAGTAAGTAATGTTAATTTTTTCATATCATTATCCATGTGTTTGATTGAATAAAATTTTCGGAAATGTTTGATTAAATCAATTTTGCTGAGTGATCGTGATTCAAAAAGCACTAAAAATCAGAATCAAGACAAATCGTCTGTTTGAGTTGCGCTTACTATATCGGAAAGTAGATCAAAGTGACGATACGATTTGCATCGTTTTGCTGTGAATAAGTAACAAATGTTGGAAAATCGCACTTGACCAGTGAATCCGTTGCCTCATAGATCAAATGTGATCAAAAAGATAATTCTTGTTAAGTTAATAAGTTAGATTTTTAGCTAAGCTTGGGGTTAGCAATTAATGTTTCGGCAGCCAGCTTACTGAGGTTGTGGGGATGCCAATGGACTGTTACCAGTCAACAACTTTCGATCTTTGTGAATTTTGCCAGTGATATCACTATTCAAAATCTTAACGCCGAGCTTTTGCAGATTTTCACCGACTAACCATTTCAGTTGACTTGGCATATCTACGGGATGGTTACCCGTTGAGAAAACTTTCCATTTTCCATTTGGATATAACGCTCATCCGTGGCGATCATTAAGATTTTTTTATCGCCTTGATAGGGCTTGTCGTAAGTAGTGCCGTCATAATCCGTTTTATCTGAAGTGTATTGGCTCAGTGAGTAAGATGATGGAAAAAATGCGTTATCTTCGGCGGTGTCAGGCGTAGGGGGATTTGCTTAATTCGCTCATTGTGCACTCCAATCAATTAGAAACTATCATCATCCTAAAATGAATCATCAAGATGAGCTGTGTGGATTTGCTAGCTAGACTGTGAGCGCTTGTTTGAAGAAATTTAAAAATCTTGATGAATTGAAAAGGAATGTGGTTTTGGGGTGTGGTTTGGATTAGCCTCGAATCACGACACCCGTCACTGCATCAACAATGCGACTTGGCTTAAGACTATCGCCTAATTCACCTGATAAAATTGCGACTTGATCAGAGAAATATTTTTGTACTTCATCTGCGCTCAAAGCAGGTGAAAGTCCTGCGGGATTGGCACTGGTTGAAACCACGAAGTCATCTAAGTCTTGGCAGAGTTGTTGGCAGAGCGGATGTTGGGTCACTCTAATGGCAACACGGTCATGATCACCATAAATCCATGCTGGAATTTCATTATTGATCGGCAATAGCCAAGTGTGTGCACGTTGATTTTGGGCTGATTTTTCCCATGATTCAATAACTTGGTTACGTATCGTTGTATCTAAGCCCACAAGTAATGGTTCAACACGCTCGATACTTTCACTGAGTAGAATCACGCCTTTTTCGATCGGACGTTGTTTGAGTGTGAGGATTTTTTGAAAAGCGTGTTCTTGGCGTGGATCACAGCCCAAGCCCCAAACCGCTTCAGTCGGGTAGGCGAGGACTTCACCTTGTTTTAAGGTGTATATGGCTTGTTCAAGATTGATAGTTTGCATAGTTCGCACAAGAAGTAAAATTACTTTCGGTCAGCGCACAATATAGGCGCTAGCAACGCAGGTAGCGACCTGCATGTTGACGGCATGCGCCGAGGAGCTCTAATTCTACCAAAGCCACGTTCAGTTCGCTGATGGAAGTTTGTACACGTGTTGCGAGTTCATCAATCGATAATCCAATCCAATCCAACTCTGCGTAAAGCTTGGCGAGATGTGCAGGAATTTCAACCTGCATTGGAATCGCTTGTGTCTGCTGTGGAATGCTCTCTTGGCGTTGAGTCTTTTGGCTTTTTTCAAGCGGTATTGGCTTGTTAGATTGGGCTGTATCAAGCTGTGGTCGGAAAGCGTTTAAGTCTTCGAGAAGTTGTTCTGGATGATCAATCAGCGTTGCGCCTTCACGAATCAGCTGATGACAACCTTGATGAAACTGACTGTATATATGTCCAGGAATGGCAAAGACGGATTTACCTTGATCAGCGGCGGTTTTTGCGGTGATCAGCGAACCACTTTTCAAACCTGCTTCAACGACTAAAGTCGCTTCACTTAGTCCGCTAATAATGCGGTTGCGACGTGGAAAGTTTTGTTTAGCGGGCGGTGTGGCAGGGAAGAACTCTGTCACGATCGCACCGCCAGTATCGATGATCTTTTGCGAAAGTTGCTGATGCTCAGATGGATAGCATTGATCCAAACCTGTACCGATTACGGCAATGCTCTGACCTTGATGAATTGCGCCATGATGTGCTGCGGCGTCAATGCCAATCGCAAGTCCGCTGGTCGTGTGATAGCCTCGACTGGCAAAATAACTAGAAAAATCATACGCCACTTGCGCACCGTGTGGGCTAGGTTTGCGACTACCGACAATGGCGATTTGCGCTTGTTTTAATACATCTTTTTGGCCACGAATAAATAAAATCGGTGGGCGATCATCATAATGACTGAGTTGATCAGGATAGTCGTCATTACCATCAAATAAAATATGATCGCAATGGTTTTTGATGAGTTCAAAACGCTTTTCAAATTGCGCTTGCCCTGAGTTGGTGTGAAAGTCTTTAAAACGTTCAATGTGATTGGTATGAAGCTTTAACTGTTGCCATTTTTCTAAATGCTTTAAATCCAAAGCCTGTTCAGCATCTTGAAAAATATGGAGTAGTTTAAAATAACTGCTGATAGAGTGATGCAAGATATACCAAAGCTTCAGTTTGGCTAATTCTGAGGGTGAAAGTTGTTGATACATTGTATTTATAAAATTTTCAGCTGAGATTATTTTTGAATTTTAATAGAAACAAGTGATTAGACGAATCTAATCACTTGTTGATCGGGTTACTCTTCAGACATTGGCACAGCAAGTAATGCGCCTGTTTTGATTGGCAAGCTACTGTCTAAGATGTAGGCATAGCTGATCTGATCAAAAGTACGAAACACTAAAGCATGACCAATACGTTGGTTTGGAAGCTGTAAGTTTTCTTTGGTCTTCGGATCAACAGTTGTTTCACCAAGCTGATCAAGTGCAAAGACTTGTCCAACGGTTACGCCTGCTTGTTGACCACGATTCAAAGCAACTACGCTGTGCTTACCTGCGGTACCAATCGAACCAAGCACACGAATCACTTGACCACCATCAGCTACAGCATCGACTGGTACTGGATAGAAAAGTGTTGGTAGCATTGGATCGTAAATCGGCATGAGTAAATCGCCTTTACGCACTTCAGCTTTATAGGTTTTATTGATTTCAAAGGTGCTAATGTCGTTATCGACTTGTGTGACTAGACCTGTTGCGACTTGTGTCAATTCAAGTGCAGCCACATATTCTTTACCTTCGGCATCTTGGAATTTGTACGGATCGCCTTGACGGTAGATGGCATACGGTTGACCAATTTGGACACCATTACCACGCACATAGATACGATCACCTTCGGCAGCAATGACACGACGCTCAGTCATACCGACGACGTAAGGAATATTGGCTAAAGTCTCTGGTGCAATGACGATATTGCGCTCTAGCCAATGGCGAATTTCATCAAGAGGAATGACAGGAATTGCATTATTCAGTGATTCAACACGAATTTGCGGAGCAAGAGTGCTTGCGCCTGCACGGCGGAAAATGCCTTCACAGCCATCGCCCTCATCACGACCAATGAGCGTACGTCCATCTAGGGTACAAAGCAGTAGACGATCGCCCGGATAAATTAAGTGTGGATTACGGACATGCTTATTAGTTGCCCAAATCTCAGGCCAAAGCCATGGTTTGTTTAGAAAACGTCCAGAAATATCCCATAAAGTATCGCCTTTTTTGACGATATAAACATTTGGTGCATCACCACGTAGAGAAGGTGGCGTTGGATTTTTTGCTTGTGCTTCCACTGCAACACCTAATCCGAGTCCAACACTCATGGCGACTGCCAGTACACCCCGTTTTAAAGCCGTCGTCATGCTTGTTTGGTTGTGCAAAACTTTTGTCATTATCATAATCCCTAATAATGTGTTTGTAATTCGGCTATAATGTTACCCGATACAAACGCCCCCTAGTGAAGTAAATATATCATTTTAGATATTTGCTTTACCAATGGCAACTGTGAGGACCATATGGCACTGCTACCTATTTTAAGTTTTCCCGATCAACGATTACGCACCATTGCTAAGCCTGTCGAAGACGTCAATGACGACATTCGTCAGCTTGCGTCTGATATGTTTGAAACCATGTATGCCGCTCCTGGCATTGGTTTGGCTGCGACACAGGTGGATCGTCATATTCAGTTGATCGTGATGGATCTGTCTGAAAACAAAGATCAGCCTATGGTATTCATCAACCCCAAAGTCACACCACTGACTGAACAAACAGCACCTTACGAAGAAGGCTGTCTTTCGGTTCCTCAAATATACGATAAAGTTGAGCGTCCGTCACGTGTAAAAATCGAAGCTTTGAATTTAGATGGTGAAAAATTTGAAATTGAAGCTGAAGATTTACTTGCAGTATGTATTCAGCATGAGATGGATCACTTAAATGGTAAGCTGTTTGTCGATTATCTTTCACCGCTGAAACGTCAACGTGCACGTGAGAAGGTTGAAAAGTTTGTCCGTCAACAGCAAAAGCAAAAAGTGCCTGCAAAACGCTGATTCAGTTATTTAGGCGTAAAGAACAAAAAATGCGACGAATAAAAAAAACTGCCACGAGGGCAGTTTTTTTATGTGTAGATAAATTGCTTAGAGTTAATCTGAAGCGGACTGATATGGATCGAATTTGCTGATGCGCACTCGATCAATTTTATGACCGTCCATAGTGAGAATCTCGAATCGGAAACCGTCCGCTTCAATACTTTCACCATCACTTGGTACATGCCCAAATAACCATAGCAGATAGCCTGATAACGTTGAATATTCTTCGCTCTCATCGACTAGGTCTTTATCAATTAACATCGAAACGTGACGAATATCACTTGAGCCATCAAGCATCCATACACCTTCCTCTGACACCTCTGCATCAGGCAGAATGTCGTCTTCATCATCAGGGAACTCACCTGCGATTGCCTCTAAGATGTCGATCGGCGTCGCGATACCTTCGATTGAACCGTATTCATTAAGGACAATGGCAATCTGCATTGGCGCATTGCGTAATTGCTCCATGAGTGTTAAAACTTTTAAGTTTTCATGGACGATCAATGGTTGACGTAGATTTTGCTCGATATGGATTTCACCCGTTTCAAGCAAATCATTCATGACTTTATGAGTCAGAGCGACACCAGCCAAATTGTCCAAATTGTCATGCGCAATCAGAATCCTTGAGTGACCAATATTAAGCAGCTGCTCTTTATGATCAGGGTCATTTAGATCAAGCCACTCAAGATCAGGACGTGGCGTCATGATGGATTTCACAGGGCGTTCTGCCAATGTCAACACACCATGAATCATGCCTTTCTCTTCATCAGAAAACACATCGTTGACCGAGGAATGCGTAGCTAAAATATCCGCCGTCTCAGAAAGTTGCTCGCCATCATGATGTTCTACGTGTCGACCACCCAATAGGCGCAATACAGCCGACGCCGTGCGAGATCGCAGGTCGGTGGTGGTGATCATTTTTTCACGGTTACGCTTAGTCGCTTGGTTGATGGCTTCGATCATCACCGAGAAGCCAATCGCAGCGTACAAGTAGCCTTTTGGAATATGGAAGCCAAAGCCTTCGATCACCAAGGAGAAACCGATCATGAATAAGAATGCCAAACACAGAATCACGACGGTTGGATGCTTATTGACGAAGTTCATCAATGCTTTGGATGCAAGCAACATCACGGTCATGGCGATGATGACCGCAATCACCATGACAGATAAGTGTGGCACCATGCCCACAGCAGTAATGACGCTATCTAGTGAGAAGACAGCATCTAACACGACGATTTGTGCAATGACCATCCAAAAAGCAGCATAAACTACTTGCTCTTCTTTGGCTTCGACTTTGCCAGCGATACGCTCGTGGATCTCGGTTGTGGCTTTGAATAGTAAGAAAATACCACCAAAAATCAGAATCAAATCTCGCCCTGAGAAGCCGTAACCAAAGATCGTAAACAAATCATCGGTCAAGGTCATGACCCATGAAATCGAGAACAGCAAGATAATACGCATCACTAGGGCTAAGGTTAAGCCAAGGATACGGGCTTTATTGCGCTGTTCAGGCGGAAGTTTTTCAGCAAGAATAGCGATAAAGACGAGGTTGTCGATGCCTAAAACAATTTCAAGGACGATCAGCGTTGCTAAGCCTACCCAAGCTGACGGATCGGACATCCATTCAAAAATCATGCGCTGACCTCCTCAAAAAGAGGATTGCAAGATGCATTATCCCATTGATTTGAAAAATTATTATTGATCAAGAAAAAATTATCACGATAAAAGTGACAACATCGACTACTCATATAGACTTTTGAAGTGGTTAAAGATGTGTTCAGTATATGCAAGTCTGTTTATGATTTCATTAAAAATTGTAGTGAAATATTGTGTTAAAATGCACAAAATTGGCGGGTGTCATAAAATTTTAATAAAGCCTATACAAGCTAAAGCACGACATGCGTATACTGAGAATGAAAATAGGAGATGGAGAATGAATAATATGGTGCAAGAACAACACCAACAGATGAAAAATACAGAAGCCACAACTACAGATTCAACAGCTACACAAGCAAATAACCAAATCAAACCAACTAAAGCGATTGCTACACAAACCTTGATTGCACTGTACTGTGGATCACGTGCAGGTAATAAACCGATCTATCAACAATCTGCAATTGCACTTGCCAAAGCACTTGCTGGAAATGGCTTTGGTGCAGTTTATGGTGGTGCGAGCATCGGATTAATGGGGCAGATCGCCGATACGGTTATTGAGCATGGCGGTGAAGTGGTTGGGGTAATTCCTAAGTTTATGCTGGATTATGAAATTGCCAATGAGAAACTGACAGAGCTACATGTGGTCGATACCATGCATACCCGAAAGTCGATGATGGCTGAACGTGCTAGTGCCTTTATTGCCTTGCCTGGTGGTCTAGGGACTTTTGAAGAAATCTTAGAAGTCGCAACTTGGGGACAGCTCAATCAGCATCAAAAACCAATGATGATTTTTAATGTGAATGGTTATTACGATACGCTCATTGCACAGCTTGATCATGCGGTAGAAGAAGGTTTCTTGCCGCTACACCACCGTGCCAAAGTTTTGGTGTGTAATGATATTCAACAGATTCTCGAAGTGCTTGAAAATTTAAATTGCTTGATATAAAAATGCCATCAAATAAGATGGCATTTTTTGTATGTTGAATCGGCTGAAAGTCGATTTAGCCAATCCAATTGTTAATATGTTGATATAACCACGGTAAGCCTGTTGCGAGCAAAATACTGACCGCTAAACCGAGTAAAAGTTTCATGGCATCTTTACTGATATTCCGTGCGGTATAGCGACTGTCGACGGTGACCATATGCATCGAAATCGCAAACTCACGTCCTGCAAGTAAACCTAAGAATACCCAAGTGGTACTCATCGGAATATTACTCCATTCCTTAAATACAAGCAGAATCAAGGCATAAATAAAGTCGATGATGGTGGCCGCTCGAATGTCTTCTACACCAGTTTTGGTATTGATAATATGCTGAATCGAACCACCACGTTGATAAAAAATCACACCCATCAACACCACAAAAGTCGCCACAGCAAACAGCATAAATTCAAACGGGACTTGGCGAGGTACATAAACAAAGATGTTTGCCAAATCTTGAATCAGCCACTGACTCCATAGAAATGCTGTTGCACCCCATTGCAGAAAGATCCATAGGCGTGTCGGAGACTCGTGTTGAGTTTCTGAAAAATACACAGTGACTTTACGAATCACAAAGCGGTACACCAAGATCGCTACCACAAATGCGACAGCGTAGCCCATCACCGATTTGGTGAGCATATTGCTTAAGCTACTTGGTGAAAAGATGGTGAGAACAAGAAAAGTGGTACTGACAGGAATGCCGTATTTGGTGAGGATAATCAGCAATATTGGTGGAACAATATATAGCCACGACATGCCACCTTCGGGGTAGGGAATGGTTTCAAGCCGTCCATAGGCAGCGTCACCAATGCCTGAAGCCCACCAACCATACAGCAAAACAATCGCTAGAATAGTACTGGCAAATAACCATAGCACCCACCACGGGCGATGCGAATTTGATGAAATAAACGTCCCTAAGGTTTGCGGAACATCATTACCGACGATGGAGTATGCCGCTAAGCAAAATCCAACAATCATCAATAACTCAATGGACATGATACATTCCCTTTTGGGGTAACTGTTGTAGCCTAAAAAAAGCAAAGATGACTTCGTTTGGAAGTCAATATTGCAAAAATGTGTCTATTTTATGAAAGTTTGATGACAATATCATCTAAATATTTTTGTTTTTACGAAATTTATGGATTTATGATCTACTCTTCATGCCTCGTTTTCCTAGTTTTAGCTGATAACGCAATGCATGGCAGAAATGTAAACAGGCTCCCGCAATACATTATCATTATTTGCGCTTGGATTGCATTGGAATATGGATGCCAATGTGCGTAGCATAGTTTGCCGCTTCAGCACGAGATGAGATATTGAGTTTTTGATAGATGGATTTGATATGTGATGCCACAGTGCACTCTGCGATATTCAGTATCTCTGCTACCTCATGATTTCTTAAGCCTTGACTGATCTGTATAAGCACTTCTTTTTCTCGTTCAGTAAGGATGCATGGTGCTGTCGGATTCGGACGGCTTTGATAAAAATGATGCATTAAGCGACGAGCGATTGTCGGAGATAATGCAGGAATACCTTGTAGAAGTTGTTGTAATTGTTTAATGAGTATGGATTCCAGTTGATCCTTCATCATATAGCCATCAGCACCTTTTGAGAGTGCAGTTACGACCTGATCATCATCACCAATAGCACTGATAATGACACATAATGTTGTGTGGTGGTGGTGCTTGATATGTTCAATGAGTTCGACACCTGTGCCGTCAGGCAATTTAAAATCGATTAATGCAAGGTCAAATTGATGCGAATTTGTTAAATGTATTGCTTTTGCAAGACTATCAGTGATGCTAATTTGCGTAGTAGAAAATGCTGTCTGTACAATTTCTTTGAGCCAAAGTTGTGTATTGATTTGATCTTCCAAAATAAGCACATTCATTGATCATTCACCTCGCAAATCGGGAGTTCAATTTTAATCAAAAAGCCTTGTGATAGATTGCAATAATGTATTTCTCCACCGAGTGTTTCAGTTCGAGTTCGCATGTTTTTTAGCCCATGACCTTCATGTTGATCAATTTGGGGTAGCCCTTGACCATCATCTTGTATCGTGATGAGAATGTTTTGAGTGTGAATATTGATCTGAATCTTTGCATGTTTGGCGTGAGTATGGCGAACGATATTGTGCACACCTTCACGAATGATAGAGCGTATGCTATGCATCAATGCAACTGGAACTCGAATATTGCACTCGCCTGTCATTTGCCAATCTAATCTGATATCAGCGGAATCGAGCTGTTGCGAGGCTTCATGTCGAAGTGTAGCCAAGAGCTCATCCAAAGCATGAATGCCTTGAAAATTATTATTAATAATTTGTCGCAGATCCATCAAGGTACTTCGTATCATTTCATTTTTGTCGTTATTTTCAGGCTGATGTAGTGCATTGACCAGTTGTGATCCCACATTATCATGTAAGTCGCGGCTAATACGTTTTCGCTCCTCGAGAATGCCTGCCTCATAGGCTTGACGAGCTTCGAAAGCGTAATCAAGCATGTTGCAAATTTCATTTGCCGTATTCACATCATGACTTGAAAATAATCGCCTACCTTGTGCTGCATATTGAATAGTGAGCGCAGGAAGTTGATGAACGGAGGGAATGTGCAGACTTAAACCATCTTGAGCGACTTTGACTGGATGTTGATGTGATTCAACTGCAATATGAAGTGGTTGAAATTGATCTTGAAATAGCATTTTCCATTGAGATAGATGACTTTGATTTGGGCTGGCTAGGGCAATATTGATGATCTTATGAAACTGAAGAGATGCTTTCTCAGTACCTCGATTGAGTAGTTTTTCCCATATCCAAATGCGCATAGGCAATATGAGTATGCCGACAAACACCAATGAAAAAATCATAGACTGCTTTGGCGCCATATGCAGAATGTTAATGAGCCCAATATCGATCAATAATAAAGCAATGATTGCCGCCAATAATAGAATCGTTCTTCCCCACCACACATCAAGCTCGAATAACCTGTAACGGAGTATGCCGAGCGCCAAGCCAATATAGACCATCAGAATTAACAAAAAAGCATAGCCTTGAAGCGCAGAAGTATCGATGCCAAATAATGTCGGCAATAAGATAAAAACCGCGAATAAAGAAATGCCTAAAATCCAAGACAACAAAAACCACTGCAATGCGGCACGTTCCACAGGGTTTCGCTCAGAGAACTTCCAGTGGATGATGGTTAGCACAATTGAACAAACTAAGCCAATCATGACCAAGATACGTCGTGCAAAACGCATATCAGCAAATACGCCAACTTGCTGTGCAATAAACCAAATTACGTAAATTGCAAGGACAAATACGCCGAGCCAAGCAGGTGCAATTTTGCGAGGATAATATAGGAGTAGTGCAATAAAGCTTGCAATATATAGACTGCCACCAAAAAAATTATAATCATTTAAAAACTGAAATAGGTCTGCATCAAGCGCAAGCTCTCGAGTTGTGTATACCGCTGCAAATGTTGCAAATAATAAGGTCGAAAATCCAGAGAGTAATAAATATCTTGCCACTAAGGTATTGGTTCGAAATGCAAAAATGGCTGCTGTGATCAACCAAGATGTGACGCCAACAAATATTTGGATCCAAAAAGATGCGTCCAAACTGAGAATGGGGCGAGCTGATGCGATCGGAATATCATGACGTTCTTGATTGCTAAAGAGTAATGAAACTTGATCATTGTGTTTGAGGAGTTGATGAATTTGATCTTGGCGATTCAGAAAATGCGCATAGTCTTGATAACTCTGCATTGCGCTATCTGGTTCGATCGTCAGGTCAATCGATTGTAATTTAATCTCTTTGGTCGGGCTTGAAATAGATAATAGTGAAGTGTTTTTGAGGCGTTGAGGAAGTTGCGGGGACGCAATGCTTTCGATGGTGACTGCTTGGTTATTGTTGCTGAGCACAACCCCCAGATATGGTTGTTTGGTGGCAATTAACAAAATCAAACTGACCCACATCACCACAAATACTGTGGCTATATATAAAATTGTCGTCGGTGACAAGCGTGCGACCAACTTCATTGACATCCTCGTAATTCTTCAATCACAGCCGATCAATGGCTGTATCTGTGGTTTGTAGTATCTAATGAATTGTTATTGGCTAATATCCCTTATTCTAAGGATAGCTAATTATTAACATTTACATGATTATAAAATAAGAATACATCAACTAACAGAATAATTTTTGATTGAATCATACGGAGAGTAAAAATGAGTACCAAGACAGGGATCGTGTCCGCAATCAAACCACTTAGTTTAAGCATTTTTCTTGCATTGGGCGGATGCTGGTTTGATAGCAATGGTTCAAGTAGCAGCTCAAATCGATAGTAAGCCTGATGGCACAGGTAATATGAAAAGTATCGCTCTTACGCTCAAAGATTTGGATCAAAAACCTGCTCAGATCAGCGTATTGACCAAAGTATCGGGCGGTTCATATAGTACGAGAAAGGCAGTACCTGTACAGTGAAAGTAAAAGTCTCTGACGATGTGATTGAAGGGAGCTTTAGCACAGCCAATGCGCAAACAGGTGTGCTTGCTTCGACCAATGTGAAAGGTTACTTCTACCATTCAAGAGCGGATGAATGATCTAAAGATCAGATACAAGTATAAGGTGTAAAGATAGGATCATGATTGTAGTTTGGCGAATGATCTTATCCTTCGCATCAACAGCTTTTAGTTATTGCGTTTTGACGAAACCCAGCGATAGCTGGGTATTTAATTATTTTTTGAACAGTGCTGAGGCTTCAAAAAAAAATAGCAATCCGAAGATTGCTATTTTTATTGAATAAGATGTTTTAAATAAATTCTCTTTAATGGGTTATTTCAAAGTGATTTGGTAAACCGCAGTCGTTCCACTCACTTCATTACCCACGATCAAAAGCGGTGTGCCTGTTGGTGATTTTTTACCTGATACGAACGTTAACCCTTCTGGACCTAGATCGCCTGCTTCACCATTTTCGTGTTGTTCTTCAGTTGCAGCTGCTTCACGAGAGTTAATGTATTGGATAAACTCAGGCGCTTCTGGGTTGCTAACATCATAAACCATTACACCACTAACACGTTCTAAGCCAACAAAGACATAAGTCTTTTCACCGATTTTACCGACGGTAATGCCTTCAGGTTCTGGACCTTTATTATCACTGCGGTCTTCAACAGCAACCGATTCGTGGTCTGAGTTAAAGAATTCAGGATGGAGTTCAGCGATTTTCTTCTCGATTTGATCACCTGAATCCCATACCTGTGTTCCATTTTCATCCCAAATACTGAATGAACGACCGCCAAAGCTATACAACTTGTTGTAGGTCATATAGCCATTGTCATCAAGTATTGGCGATCCATCAGTATTTTTCAAATAGCCCATATTCCAAATAATATTCAAACGACCCAGCTGTTCATCTTCACGGCAGGTATTACCGCAATAGCCAAACACAGAACTGTCGAGTTTTGCGCCTGTGGCTAGGGCGTTAAGCTGTGCAGGCATATCATCACCAAGACGACGTGCAAAACCATCTTTGTGCACAAGATGCTTCATGCGAAGTTCATCCATAAAGCCTTTGCTGGTGTCGCCATTGTAGTAAGCATCTTCATCACTGATCCACTCACGTGCATCGCCTTCATTGGCTGTGACGAGATAAGTTGCGCCGTCCACGTCATAGCTGGTGATTGCATCAGGCATATAGACGCCATATACACCTGCCCATGGTTTGATGTTAATGGCATCATCTGAATCACTGGCATCAAGACCTTGACCTTCAAGACCATGATCTTTAAAGCCTAACGGCAAAACATCAGTCACAGTTGCTGAAGCGATATCAACTTTGGCGAGGGCATTGTTCTCTTGCAAAGTCACCCATGCCGTTTTGCTGTCGCTAGAAACTGTGATGTATTCAGGTTCTAAGTCTTGTGCAACCGTTGCATTTGGTCCATAGATACGGACACCTGCGTCAGTCAATTGTGCTTCTTTGTCATTGAATGCTTTAAAGTCTGCTGTACGGACAGTTGGATTATTAATATCTGTCACATCAATGATGCTTATCGAACCTTCAGGATCAATGGTATAGCCATCATTTGGCTCGCCTTCATTGGCAACTAAAACGCTTTGACCATCAGGGCTAAACGTGAGCATGTCAGGCAATGCGCCCACTGATACTGAACTGATGAAACTTAAATCTGACGCTTTATAAAATGCCACTAAACCTGTATCTGTTTTGGTCGGTGCTTGTACTGCAAGTGCAACAATACCATCATGTACCGCAACACTGTTCACTTCAGAATCAGCCAAAACAGCACGTGCGGAGAGTTCGCCAATATGGGTTAAATTCTCCATATCGCTACCATCAAGAACATCGACCAAACCTTTCTTGGCATTCACCGTGAAGATACGTTTTGACTTAGGATCAAAAGCGGTGATCTCTGCTGCACTTTCGGCAAACACACCCGTGGCATAACGACCTAATAGGCTGAGTTCAATATTTTCAGGTGTTACTTCAGTTTCTTCTTCGCTTTGACTAGATGAATTATCGTTATCATTACATGCAGTAAACAGCATTGATACGCTTAAGCCCATGGCTAAGCAGAGCATTTTTTTGTTAAATAAACTGGTATTCAAAGACATTGATATTCCCCATCAACTTTGTGATTTAAAACATGGTTAGACTAAAATCAAGCTATGCTAAAAATGCGCTGTGTCATTTAAGTGACTTTTTGATGACGAAAATATGACAATTTTAGGGGGCTAAAGTGGATGGTTGGCTGGATCAGATTTTGAAGCTGTAATTTACAGCTTTGCAATTCGCAACGTAGCAGTTCTGAAATGAGCAAGGTAAACTGTGTTTCTTATGCTTCAAATTTCAATAATCAATTTTTAATATCAGTTAGTGATTCAATGTCATCCAATTCATCAGCAAAACAATCTGTTAGAACATTAGCCCATAAAAGCAAAGTTGCTCCTGAATATCGAGTGATTTTGTGGTTGGCGGCGCTTGGCTTTTTTATGCAGGCGTTGGATGCAACCATTGTCAATACCGCATTGCCGAGTATTGCATATAGTTTAAATGCTGATCCGCTGCAGATGCACAATGTGGTGATTGCTTATGTGTTGATGGTGGCGGTGTTTATCCCAGTGAGTGGTTGGTTGGCAGATCGCTTTGGTATTCGAAATGTCTATTTAGCAGCGATTACTATTTTTACTGTGGCATCTTTAGGATGTGCACTCTCACAAACTTATAGCCAGTTGATTATTGGGCGTATTTTTCAAGGCATAGGTGGGGCATTTTTATTGCCTGTTGGTCGGCTTGCATTGCTTCGGATTTTACCAAGAAATCAATTCCTTGCGGCGATGAGTTTTATCTCTATTCCAGGTTTGGTGGGCCCTTTGATTGGTCCAACGCTTGGCGGTTTTATGGTGGAATATGCCACGTGGCATTGGATATTTTTAATCAATCTACCGATCGGTATTTTAGGCTTTATCCTGACGTGTACGCACATGCCGAATGTCAAATTGGAAAATTTGCCACGATTTGATTATTTTGGTTTTGTCTATTTGATCATCATGATGGTGGCGCTCACTTTCGGCTTAGAGCGATTATCACAACGCGGTTGGTCGATCGTCACTGTGCTTGCAATTTTAGCTTTGGGTGTGGTCGCAGGGTTGATCTACACATGGCATGCACGGCGTGATCTACGAGCGATTTTCCGTCCTGATTTATTTACAGATATTCGTTTTCGGATTGGTATATTGGGGAATATTTTTACCCGACTTGGCAGTGCCAGTATGCCGTTTATCTTACCGCTGATGTTGCAGTTGGCGATGGGTTTTAGTCCACTTCATGCAGGTTTGATGCTGGTGCCTTTGATCTTTGGTTCGATTTTGATTAAAAATTTTGCCACAAAGATGATTCAGCGTTTTGGCTATTATCGAGTATTGGTGGTGAATACCATTTTGGTCGGGCTAGGGATTATGAGTTTTGCATGGTTGGATGCGCATCCAAATATTTATACGCAATGTTTGCATTTATTTGCTTTTGGTTGTGTCAACTCGATGCAGTTCACGGCGATGAATACTTTGACTTTAAAAGATTTAAGCAAAGCACAGTCGGCGAATGGCAATAGTTTATTATCCATGGTCATTAATGTCTGCATGAGTATGGGTGTGGCATTGGTCGGCGTGCTTTTACATCTGTTTGAGAAAATCGGCGTAGGGCAGTCTACCTTGTGGTCTTTTCAGCAGACTTTTATCATCTTGGGTGCGATCACGATCTTGGCAAGTTTGGTATTTCGTCAACTGCGTCAGTTTCGCCTGCAAGATCAAAATCATCCAGTTTCATAACTCGGCTTCGGATAAATTAAAGACATGGCGAAGCGTAAAAATAAAAGCAAACGGAGGACGCTGATCATGATTATTGTATTATTGATGCTGACAGCTAGCGGTGGCTTGTTGTTTCATTATTTTGAAAATCCGCAAAAGTTTGAAGAATATGCAATACACGGCTTCGATGTGTCGCATCATCAAGGTGAAATTGATTGGAAAAAAATTGATAAAAAGTATCAATTTGTCTTTATCAAAGCGACAGAAGGCGGCAATTTTAAAGATCCACGCTTTAGCGAAAATTGGAAAAATGCCAAAGATTCAGGTTTAAAAGTCGGTGCGTATCATTTTTTCCGCAACTGTAAAACTGGATTGGAACAAGCTCAAAATTATATCGAAGCTGTACCAAAACAAGCCGATAGTATGTCTCCTGTGATGGATTTAGAATTTCAGTGGAATTGTCCTGATGTCACGGCGGAGCAGTTGCAAACTGAAATTGCCAGCATGGCAAAAACGCTTGAAAGTCATTATGGCAAAAAGCCGATTTTCTATACCACACCGAACTATTATCAGAGCTATATCAAAGGCAAATTTGATGATCATGTGTTGTGGATACAGGATTTAAAAGAGCCACCGCCACGCTTTGATCAGCGTCCGTGGTTGTTTTGGCAATATTCACAAAAAGGCAAAATCTCAGGCATTGAAAAAGAAGTCGATCT